>CAWZZK010000140.1:0-14350 GCA_963966455.1 Kaistia sp.
CGTCACCGAATTGGCGCCGACCAGCTGGTTGTAGCGGTCGACCTTCGCCTGCGCGCTCGGCAGGGCGCCGTTCGCCTTTTCGAGCGCCGCCTCGGCCGCGTCATAGGCGGCCTGATAGGTGCGTGGGTCAATCTCGTAGAGAAGGTCGCCCGCCTTGACCTCGGCGCCCTCGGTGAAGACGCGGCGCCTGACGATGCCATCGACGCGCGGGCGAATATCGGCGACCGCGAAGGCGGCCGTGCGGCCGGCAACGTCGACCGTCAGCGGCACCGGCTCGGGCTTCAGTGTCACGAAGCCCACTTGTAGCGGCGCGCCGCCACCTGGGCCACCCGGTCCACCCGCGTTCTTCTCTTCGGAACAGGCCGCGAGCGCCGCGGCGAGCATGAGGACCAGCGCGAGGCCCCTATGGCGCACAATCATTCGATCTCTCCAGCTGGCGACCCGTCCGCTCCGCGCCCTTCCAGGAAGCAGCGCGGCGGCGGTCGCCCATCAGAAGGACCTAGGGTGAAAGTGTCAGCGGGTTTGGTCTCGCTCGATCGAATTGTTGCAGCGCACCCATGCTTTGTTGCGGATCGTGTCCGCCGAGGCGGCGGACATGATCGGTTACGCTTTTCCCGCCTTCAGAAATCGAGGCCAATATCGAGGATCGGCGCGCTGTGCGTCAGCCAGCCGACCGAGATCAGGTCGACGCCTGTGCCGGCGATGGCCGGCGCCGACTTCACATCGACGCGGCCGGACGCCTCAGTGATCATGCGCCCGCCGACCATTTCGACAGCCTCGGCGAGCGTCGCGACATCCATGTTGTCGAGCAGGACGGCATCGGCGCCGACGGCGAGCACCTCCTCCAGCTGGCGCAGCGTATCGACCTCGATCTCGATCTTGACGAGATGGCCGATCGAGGCGCGCGCCCGCTCCAGCGCGGGGCGGACGCCGCCGGCGATGGCGATGTGGTTGTCCTTGATCAGCACCGCGTCGTCGAGGCCGAAGCGGTGATTGGCGCCGCCGCCGGCGCGGACGGCATATTTCTCGATCGCCCGAAGGCCCGGCGTCGTCTTGCGCGTGCAGACGATCCTGGCCTTGTGGCCGGCGATCGCCGCGGCGATGGCGGCCGTGGCGCTGGCGACGCCGCTCATGCGGCTCAGGAAGTTGAGTGCCGTGCGCTCGGCCGTCAGGATACCGCGCGCCGGGCCGGTGACGATCGCCACCATGCGGCCGGGCTCGACCGCACTGCCGTCGCCCTTCAGCACGCGGAAGTCGAGACGCGGATCGACGAGGCGGAAGGCGAGGGCGGCGAGATCGAGGCCGGCGACAACGCCGCCCTGCCGTGCGACGAAGCGCGCTTCGGCCTCGGCATCGGCGGGAACGACGGCGTCGGTGGTGATGTCGCCGGCGCGGCCGAGATCCTCGACAAGGGCGGCTCGGACGAGGGGCTCGATCAGGAGCGGGTGCAGCGGCGGCAGGTCGCGCAGCATTGCGCGGGCGCTGTTCATGGTCATGGTCACGCGATCCTCGCGACGGGAAGGCTCGTTTCGACGATCTCGGACGCGGCGCTCATGACCGCGTCGAGGGTGAGGACGGTGCGGCGGGCAACTGCGTCCCGCGCAGGGTGATCGCTCCGGAAATGCGCGCCGCGGCTCTCCAGGCGGAGAAAGGCGCCGACGGTGACGAAGAGCGCCACCAGCGCCGGGTCTGCGGCTGCGCCACGGCCGGAGGCCATCGGCAGCAGGTCCCGCACCGCACGGCGAAGGCCATCGGCATCGCGGATGAGTCCGGCATGGCGGGAGAGGATCGGCCGGACCGGCGCGGGGTCGGGCGCGGGAAGCGCAACGGCGAGGGCGGGTGCGATCCGGCTCTCGGGCGGGACGGGGCGCGCCTCGATGCTGGCCGCGACGACAGCGGCCATCACGGCGGCTTCCGTCAGCGAATTGCTGGCGAGTCGGTTGGCGCCGTGCAGGCCCGTGCTCGCGACCTCGCCGGCCGCCCAAAGCCCCTCGACCGTGCTGCGCCCTTCCGCATCCACGGCCACGCCGCCCATGTGGTAATGGGCTGCCGGCCGCACCGGGATCGGATCGCGTTCGGGGTCGAGGCCTTCTGCCCGGCAGATGGCAGCGATCGACGGAAAGCGCGTGGCAAAGCCCCTGCCCGGCTGCTGGCGCGCGTCGAGATAGACGCGGTGGCCGGCTTCGATCTGGCGGCCGATGGCGCGGGCGACGATATCGCGCGGGGCGAGCTCGGCACCGGGTTCGGAAGCAAGGAAGCGGTGTCCGGCCTCGTCGACCAGCGTAGCGCCTTCGCCGCGCACCGCCTCGCTGACGAGGCGCATCGGCCGCGCCGCCGAGGCGAAGGCCGTCGGATGGAACTGGACGAATTCCGGATCGGCGATGACCGCGCCGGCGCGGGCCGCGAGGACAAGACCCTGGCCGAAGCAGCCGCGCGGATTAGTGCTTTCCTCATAGAGGCCGCCGATGCCGCCCGTCGCAAGCACGACCCGGCCGGTCGGGAGGACGGCGACGCCATCGGCACTTGCGATCAGGACGCCGGCGACAGCTCCCTGGCCATCGGTCAGGACGCGGCGGACCTCGGCATGTTCGAGGCAGGCGATCGAGGGTGTCGCCCGCACCGCCGCGACCAGCGCGCGGACGATCTCGCGGCCTGTGCCGTCGCCGTCGGCATGGACGATCCGGTTGCGGCCATGCGCGGCCTCGAGGCCGAGGCGGAAGCGGCCATCCGGGTGTTGGTCGAAGCCGACGCCGAAGCGGGCGACAGCAGCGATGGCCCCGGGCGCCGCCTCGATGATCCGACGGACGGCCTCCGCGTCGCAGAGACCGTCGCCGGCCGCGATCGTATCCTCGGCATGGAGATCGGGATGATCATCCTCGCCCATCGCGGCCGCCATACCGCCCTGCGCCCAGGGACTGGACGCCTCGGCGCCGAGCGGCGCCTTGGTGACGAGGACGACGGGACGCGGCGCGAGGAAGAGCGCCGTCGCCAGCCCGGCGAGACCGGCGCCGACGATGACCGGCCGGCCGGCGAGATCGCGAAAATCCGGGGTCACAGCGCGAGCATCCTCTCGACCGAGAGGCGCGCCCGGTCGGCGACGGCCGGGTCGATGGTGACGACGTGCCTGTTCTCCTCCAGCGCGCGGCGGATGTTCTTGAGCGTGATCCGCTTCATGTGCGGGCAGAGATTGCACGGGCGCACGAAGTCGAGATCGGGATAGCGAACGACGACATTGTCGCTCATCGAGCATTCGGTGAGGAGGACGAGGCGCGGCGGGCGGCGCGTCTCGACATAGTCGGTCATAGCCGCGGTCGAGCCGGCGAAATCCGCCTCCGCGACCACTTCGGGCGGGCATTCCGGATGGGCGAGCACGGTGACGCCCGGATAAGCGTCGCGCAGTTCCCGCACGTCGGCAGGCGTGAACAGCTCGTGCACCTCGCAGCGGCCGGCCCAGCTGATGATCTCGACGCCCGTCTCGGCCGCGACATTGCGGGCGAGATACTGGTCGGGAAGCATGATGACGCGCGGCACGCCGAGCGACTCGACGATGCGCTTCGCATTGCCGGAGGTGCAGCAGATGTCGACCTCGGCCTTCACCGCCGCCGTCGTGTTGACATAGGCGACGATCGGCACGCCGGGATGGGCGGCGCGGAGCAGGCAAACATCCTCCGGCGTGATCGAATCGGCGAGCGAGCACCCCGCCTCCATGTCCGGCATCAGCACGGTCTTGGCGGGGTTCATCAGCTTGGCCGTCTCGGCCATGAAGGAAACGCCGGCGAGCACGATCACGTCCGCCTCGACGGTCATTGCCTCGCGGGCCAGCGCCAGGCTGTCACCGACGATGTCGGCGACGCCGTGGAAGATCTCGGGCGTCTGGTAGTTGTGCGCCAGGATCACGGCGTTGCGCTCGCGCTTCAGCGCGAGGATCGCCTCGACATCATCAGCGAACAGCGCCCAGTCGGCCGGCGGAACGACCGAGCGGATGGGCTCGTAGAGCGCGGCGAGGCGAGCGGCGCGATCGGCCGGAAGCGAGGCGAGAGCGGAGGCGGCGGGGGGCATTGGCAATACTCATTCTGAGCATAAGACGGCCATATGCTTATCCTGAGCATAAACCCTGTCAAGTGCGGATGAGCGGCAGCTTGGTTCCGGCGATGGAGCGTTCGAGCTCGACGGCGGGGCGGAAGCGGAAGAGCTTGGCGGGCCGGCCGGGCAGCTCGGCGGCCGTTTCGCCCGTTTCCTCGACCAGTTCCTGCTGCTCGACGAGGCGGCGGAAATTCTGCTTGTGGACGAGCCGCCCGCCGAGCGCCTCGACGCAGCGCTGCAGTTGCAGCAGCGTGAAGGAGGGCGGCATCAGTTCGAACACGACGGGCCGGTATTTGATCTTGGCCCTGAGGCGGGCGATTCCCGTCGCGAGGATACGGCGGTGGTCGGCGATCATCTCCCGGCCGGGCAGCACCTCCCCGCCCTTCCCGCCGCCGCGAGCGGCCTCGGCGACGAGCCCCGCCTCGAACAGCAACTCATAGCGCTGCAGCGTCAGTTCCTCGTTCCATTCATTGCCGGCGAGGCCGAAGGCGAGCGCGATGCGCTGCCGGCGCTGCGCCGCCAAGGCTTCAGTGGCGGCGAGATTGGCAAAGGCGTTGAGGGCGGGCAGAATGACGGCGTCGACGACCGGGGGGCGGCCGGCGCGCCAGTCCTCCCACGGGAAATAGTCGTACCAGCTGCGCCAGCTGTCGCCGGACGGGCGCGCCGCGTCCTCGCGGGTCAGGCCGAGATAGCTGATCGAGATGACGCGGCCGAGGGCGACGCCCTCGGCGCGGTCGCGGTCGGCGAAGGTGTAGAGCTGTTCGACATAGCCGAGCGGATGATGCGTCTGCTGCTCGACCCAGTCTCGAAGGCCGGATTGCAGCGAGCGGTGCTCCAGCTCGAACGGGCCCGACGGCAGTGCACGGCCGCCATCGAGCGTCATCAGGCGCGGTTCGCCGCCCGTCACCGCCACGAGAACGGCGATGAGATTGACCTCGACCGCGCGCTGCGCGCCCATCTCGGGGCTGCCGACCGTCGTTCCGCCTGCCGTCTTTGCTGCCACGCCGCCCCTCGCCCGAGATGATCCGGGCGAGAGTAGCATTTCGCAGCAGCCGGGGCAGCGGGCGCCTCAGCGCAGCGTCAGGCCGCCATCGACGGTGTGGATTTCGCCGGTCGTGAAGGAGGCGGCGTCGCTGGCGAGATAGACGACCGAGCCGGCGAGCTCGTCGACCGAGCCGATGCGGTCCATGACCGCGCCCTTGGCCCAGTGATTGGCGACGACGTCGGGATGCTCGCGCAGCACCTCGTCGGTCAGCTCGGTGCGGATATAGCCGGGCGCCAGCGCGTTCACTCGGATGCCGTGCTCCGCCCATTCGGTGGCGAGGCACTTGGTCAGCATGTGCAGGCCGGCCTTGGAGACATTGTAGGCGGCGTGGCGGAACGGCCAGTTGACGATGCGGCCGGACATCGAGCCAATATTGATGATCGAGCCGCTCTTCTGGCGGATCATCATGCGGCCGATCGCTTGGCTGACGAGGAAGACGCCGTCGAGATTGACGCTCATGGTCGCGCGCCAGGATTCGTACGGATAGTCCTCGGCATTGCCCGGCAGCACGATGCCGGCATTGTTGATGAGGATGTCGCAGCGGCCCCAGCGGACATCGACCTCCTCGGCCATCCGCGTGACGTCGGCCGGATCGGCCACATCGGCCTTGATCACGAAGCTGTCGCGGCCGGCCGCTTTGAACTCGCCCGCCAGGGCCTCGGCGCGATCGATCGTCGAGCGCACCACAATGGCGACATCGGCGCCATGGGCGGCAAGCGCCTCGGCCAGCGCGCGGCCGATGCCGCGCGAGCCGCCGGTGACCACGGCCTTGCGGCCGGTCAGATCGAACATGCGCGCATAGTCGCGCTTCTCAAGCGTCATGAAGGTCCTCCCGAAAGATGCTCGAAATGCTTGTGATCAGGCCGCCACGGACTCCACCGGAGCCTGCGTCTCGCCGAGTTCCTTCAGGATCGCCTCGGCCGAGCGCAGCGCCTGCGCCACGATGGTCAGCGACGGGTTGAAGGCGGTCGAGGACGGCAGGAAGGAGGCATCGACGACATAGAGATTGTCGATGTCCCAGACCCGGCAGTTCGGATCGAGCACCGAGGTGTTGGGATCGGTGCCGAAGCGCGCCGTGCCGCACTGATGCATCGCGACCTTGATGTCCATCTTCTGCGTGATGATGAGCGGATAGCCGAGCGCGCGCATGTGGCCCGACCAGACCTTCACCAGTTCGCCATGCGATTTCAGATTGTTGGCGGTGTAGGCGACGCGGATGGTGCCGTCGCTCTCGACGCTGACGCGGTTGTTCGGATCGGGGAGATCCTCCGACATCAGCCACCAGTCGACCGAACGCTCGGCGAAGAGGCCCATCGCCCAGTCCGGCGCCCAGGGCGCATTGGCCGTCAGCATGCCGGATTGCAGCTTGCCGAGGCCCTGCACATTGCCAAGCGGATAGGGCCGGTAGTCGTTGGCGAGGTAGTAGTCGTTCACTGCCAGCGTCTTCTGGAAGACGACGCGGTTCTTGCGGAAGGGCGAGATGGCCATCATCGCCGTGTTGTTGTGGGCCATGTAGTTGCGGCCGAGCTGGTCGGACTCGTTGTTGCCGAGACCGCGCGGATGCTTGTCGTTGGCGGAGCGCAGCAGCAGCGCCGAGGAATTCACCGCGCCGGCCGCCGAGACGACGATGCGCGCGGCGATGGTCCTCACCTCGCCGCCATGCTGGACCTCGACGCCGGTGACGCGGCGGCCGCTCGGATCGGTCAGGATGCGGCGGACGAAGGCCTCCGTCGCCAGCGTGACGCCGCCCTTGGCGAGCGCGGGATCGACGAGGCGAACCTCGGCGTCGCCCTTCGCGCCGATCTTGCAGGCGAAGCCGTCGCAGGTGGCGCAGCGGGCGCAGGCGCCGCCGTCGTGATAATCGACCGCGATCGGCAGGGGAAACGGCCTCAGGCCGCGCGATTTGAGCTTCGCCGCGATCGCCGCGATCTCGGGCTCGTGGCCGATCGGGGGATGCGGCATCGGGCCGGAGCGCGGCGGCTCGATCGGGTCGAGCCCGGCCTCGCCATGCGTGCCCATCAGCCGCTCGGCGCGGGCGTAATAGGGCTCGAAGGTTTCGTAGCTCACCGGCCAGGCGGGGGCGACACCCGCCTCATGCCGCAGCGCGCCGAAATCCTCCTTGCGGAAACGCACCGTCGCCGCGCCGAAGAATTTCGAATTGCCGCCGACATAGTAATAGGTGCTGGGCGCGAACAGATTGCCGTCGCGGTCGCGCCACTGTTCCTTGGCGGCGAATTTGCGGCGGTGGAACACGGCATCGACGCTCCAGAGCTCCGGCTCGCGGCGAAGACGCGGCCCGCGCTCCAGCATCAGGATGTCGCGCCCGGGCGCGGCGAGGCTGTTGGCGAGCGCGCCGCCGCCGACACCGGCTCCGATGATCACGATGTCGTAGCTGTCCTTCAGCTCGCTCATCCCCGTCTCCTCCCTCGCGGCCGTCCCTCGTGGCGGAGGTGCCGCTCAACCTGTTTCACCGCCGGCCTTTTTGGTCAGCGTTCGAACCGCGGATCGCGCGGCCTGAAATAGACGCCCTCGCGGTAGAGGCTGCTCATCACGGCGAACGACCCTTCGAGATGGATGCGCATCGCGAGTTCCGCCTGGTCGGCGCTCTGCCGCTCCAGCGCGCGCACGACGGCGTCATGCTGCTCCGTGACCTCGGCGAGATGGCCCGGCACCGGCGCGCTCAGCTGGCGCATGCGGTCGAGATGCGCCTTCACCAGCGTGATGAACTTCCACATGCGCGGGAAGCGGCTGATCTCCGCGATGGCGGCATGGAACGCGTCGTCGACCTCGATGTAATCCTGCAGCGCGCCGCGGCGGAGGATATCGCGCATCTCGGCGATGAGGCCGTCGAGCCGGGCGATGTCGGCCGGGGTTACATGCTGCGCGGCGCGGCGGACCGATTCGATCTCCAGCGCGCGGCGGATGACGAAACCTTCCTCCGCGACCTCGTAGGAGATCTTGCTGACATAGGTTCCCGAATGCGGGAACACCTCGACGAGGTCCTCGTCGGCGAGCCGCTTCAAGGCCTCGCGAACCGGCGTGCGCGAGACGCCGTGCTCGAGGCAGAGCTCCTTTTCAGAGATGGCGGCGCCCGGCTCCATCGCCAGCCGGACGATGGCATGGCGCAGAATGCCATATATCTGCTCGGCTTTCTGGGCCGGGCGCTCCTGCGGAGAGGCGATAAAGGATCGTGCCGAAGCTTCTGCTTTCATTACTGTTTTTCTCAAGCGGAAACGGGCATTGACATCGCTTGTTTGGTCTGGCTTCACTAACTCATATATCGGTTGGCGGCGCAAGCGGCAATGCTTAGGGTGTGTCGTCACTGGCTGGATCGGGCGGCCTACGCCCGGCGCAATGGGAAGAAAGCGGTTCGAGGATGGCCCTCATCACCTATCTGACGCGCATCGAGTTCGACGAGGGCGCGGTCGCCCGGCTGCCCGCGATCCTCGAAGGGCTCAAGGTTGCGCGCCCGCTGATCGTCACCGATCGCGGCCTTGTCGCGACCGGGCTGATCGACCGCGTGCTCGGGCTCTTCGCCAGCCGGCCGTCAGTCTTCTCCGAGACCCCGGCGAACCCGACCGAGGACGCGGTGATCGCGGCGCTGGCGGCGTATCGCGACGGTAATTGCGACGGCATCGTCGCGGTCGGCGGCGGCTCGTCGATCGATCTCGCCAAGGCGGTGCGCCTCCTGACCGGCCATGAGGGACCGCTCGCGCAATACACCGCGGTCGAGGGCGGCGCGGCGCGCATCCATGGCAATATCTGCCCGCTGGTCGCGGTCCCCACGACCTCCGGCACCGGCTCGGAAGTCGGCCGCGCGGCGGTGATCATCACCAAGGAAGGCCGCAAGCTCGGCATCATCAGCCCGCATATGCTGCCCTCCGTCGCGCTTTGCGATCCGGAGCTGACGCTCGGCCTGCCTCCCGGGCTGACCGCCGCGACCGGCATGGACGCGATCTCCCACTGCCTCGAGACCTATATGGCGCCGGCCGTGAACCCGCCGGCGGACGCGATCGCCATCGACGGGCTGAAGCGCGGCTTCGGCGCCATCCGCACGGCGGTGGCGAATGGAGCCGACCGCAAGGCGCGCTGGGAAATGATGATGTGCGCGCTCGAAGGCGCCATGGCCTTCCAGAAAGGCCTCGGCGCCGTGCATGCCCTCACCCACCCGCTCGGCGCCATCCGCGAATTGAACCTGCATCACGGCACGCTCAACGCGGTGCTGATGCCGGCCGTGCTCGCGTTCAACCGGCCGGTGATCGGCGAGAAGTGGGACGTGCTCAGCGACATCCTCGGCGGCGAGCCGGATACGGTGATCCGGGAGCTCTCAGCTTCGATAGGCCTTCCGTCGGGGCTTTCGGCAATGGGGGTGACCGAGGCTATGATGGAGCAGGTGTCGGGCGAGGCCCTCAAGGACCACTGCCACGCCACCAATCCACGCCTCGCGACCCGCGAGGACTATCTCGACCTGCTGCACCGCTCCCGCTGACGCACGGCCCGGCCGGCGCGCGGCGACGCGGACCAATGATCCTGGGAGGATGAACATGCGCGCTTCCGATATGAGGCGACTGAAGAGGTCCGGCATCGACCTGACGGTGCTCGGCCTCGGCACCGCGCCGCTCGGCGGCCTCTACGCCCCGGTTCCGACATCCGACGCGCGCGGCGCGATCGCCGCCGCCTGGGACCGCGGCATCCGCTATTTCGACACCGCGCCGATGTATGGGCTCGGCCGCTGCGAGCATCTCGCGGGCGAACTCCTGCGCGACCAGGAAGACAGCGCCTATCGCATCAGCACAAAGGTCGGACGGCTGATGAGCTTCGACCGGCCGGGCCGGACGCTGCCGCCGGAGCCGCCGAAGAACGAGTTCGATTCGGGCTGGCACAACGGCCTGCCGTTCCGCGAGGTGTTCGACTACACCTATGACGCGATCCTGCGCTCCTATGACGACAGCCGCCAGCGCACCGGCCTCGGCCGTCTCGACATCCTGTTCGTCCACGATATCGGCCGCGTCACCCATGGCGAGCGGCACGACCATCACTGGGGCCAGCTCACCACTGGCGGCGGCTTCCGCGCGCTGATGGAGCTGAAGGCCGCCGGGCTCATCGCCGGCTTCGGCCTCGGCGTGAACGAGTGGGAAGTCATCCGCGATGCGATGCAGGAGGCCGATCTCGACGTCTCCATGCTCGCGGGCCGCTTCTCGCTGCTCGACGATTCCTCGGTCGAGACCTTCCTGCCGCTCGCCCGCAAGCACGAGGTCGACCTCGTGATCGCCGGCGTGTTCAATTCCGGCATCCTCGCCTCGACCTCGGGCCGCAAGAAGTTCAACTATGTCGACGCGCCGGCCGAGGTGATCGCCAAGGCGGAGAAGCTCGGCGAAGTCTGCGCCCGCTTCGGCGTGCCGCTGCCGGCCGCGGCCGTGCAGTATCCGTTGCGCCATCCGGCGGCGACGGTGGTGGCGGTCGGCGCCAAGACGGCGGCGCAGATCAACACGACGGTCGACTGGTTCGAGACGCCGATCCCGGACGAGCTCTGGGCGGCACTCGAAGCCGAGGGCCTGATCCCGCGATTTGCCTGACCGGGCGGACCGCTCGCGTCGCCACATAGAGGCATCATGCTCGACAGCCACCAGCATTTCTGGAAAGTCTCGCGCGGCGACTATCGATGGATGGGCGCGCATGTCGCGCCCCTCCTGCGCGATTTCGGGCCGGGCGACCTGGCGCCGATCCTCAGCCGCAACGGCGTCTACCGGACGATCCTCGTCCAGGCGGCGGAGACCGAGGCGGAGACGGACTTCCTGCTCGAACTCGCCGCGACGACGGACTATGTCGCCGGCGTCGTCGGCTGGCTCGACCTCGACGCCAAGGACTTTCCGGAGAAGCTCGCGCGCTACCGGGCCAACCCGGCCTTTGTCGGGCTCAGGCCGATGCTGCAATGCCAGGAGGACGACGCCTTCATCCTGCGGCCGCGCGTGCTGGAGCATCTCCAGCTCGTCGCCGAGGAGGGCGTCGCCTTCGACATCCTCTCCTTCACGCGCCACCTGCCGCATGTCCTGAAGGCGCTCGACCGCGTGCCGTCGCTGAAGGCGGTCGTCGACCATCTCTCGAAGCCGGAGATCGCGGCTGGGACGCTCGATCCCTGGCGCGATCTCATCGAGGAGGTCGCCGGCTTCCCCAATGTCCATTGCAAGATCTCGGGCATGGTCACCGAAGCCTCGGCCAACTGGTCGGTCGACGATTTCCGGCCCTATGTCGACCATGTCTTCGCCTGCTTCGGCGAGGACAGGCTGATGTTCGGCAGCAACTGGCCGGTGGCGACGCTCGCCGGCAGCTACGAGCAGGTGCTGAACCTCTCGCGCACTCTGGTCGGCCCCTATGTCGGCCGCGACGGCGCCGCCAAGATCTTCGAGCACAACGCCGCGCGCTTCTACCGCGTAGCGGTCAACTGAGCCGACCGGTTCCGTCGGCTCGGACAAGCTGGTAAAGCGCAACGGGTACGACCGCGACAGGAGTCGTCCCCGATGTCCGAGGTTCTTCCCAAGGCCGGAGCCGAGATCGACGCGCCGGCCGCGGCCGGGCCGGCGGGCTCGCCGCTCATCGTCTTTCTCCGCCAGCAGTTGGCGCGCCGCGCCGGCGGCGTCCTCTATCGCGAGCTGGCGCATGCGCTGCGCCAGGCGGTGACCGAGGACATCCTCTCGGCGGGCGACGTGCTGCCGGGCGAGCGCGACCTCGCCGAGGCGATCGACATCTCGCGCACCTCGGTGCGCAACGCGATCGAAAGCCTCGTCAATGACGGGGTGCTGATCCGCCGGCACGGCGCCCGCACAGCCGTCGCCGATCGCGTCGAGAAGCCGCTCTCCGCCCTCACCTCCTTTTCCGAGGACATGCGCTCGCGCGGCATCGAGCCGGGCATGATCTGGATCTCCAAGGAAGTGGCGACGGCCTCGCCGGCCGAGATCATGGCGCTCGACCTCTCCGTCGGGGCGCGGGTCTGCCGGCTGAAGCGGCTGCGCACCGGCGACGGCAAGCCGATGGCAATCGAGCATGCCGTCGTCCCGGCCGAAGTGCTGCCCGATCCCGAGGCAGTCGAGGGTTCGCTCTACGAGGTGCTGACGCGGCTCGACCGCCGGCCGGTGCGCGCGCTGCAGCGTCTCCGCGCCGCCATCGCCAGCCCGGAGGACAGCACCCTCCTCCATCTCGACCCCGGCGCCCCGCTGCTGGTCGCCGAACGGCGCTGCTTCACCCGCGACGGCGCGCCTGTCGAGTTCACGCGGACGCTCTATTGCGGCACGCGCTACGACTTCCTCGTGGAGCTGCGCGCTCAGGATGGGGAATGATACCTGTGGAATACCAGATGCGCCGATCTAGCGATGTTTGAAGAGACTGGTTGCTGACTGGTTCTTTCCTCGCTAGGCTCTCTCGCAGATCGTTCCTGTTGAGAGCCCGTTCGTGCACGCTCTACTCCGGCGTTTCGCCTCCTCGCTCGTCGTCTCCTGCCAGCCGGTTCCCGGCGGGCCGCTCGATCACCCCGAAAGCGTGGTCGGTTTCGCGCTCG
This sequence comes from Kaistia sp., assembly GCA_963966455.1. Lineage (GTDB taxonomy): Bacteria > Pseudomonadota > Alphaproteobacteria > Rhizobiales > Kaistiaceae > Kaistia > Kaistia cartagenensis. The sequence goes on from CAWZZK010000140.1 coordinate 12,681, forward strand.
CGGCGCTGGCGAGCGGCGCCCGCGGCCTGCGCATCGAGGGCGTCGCCAATCTCCGGGCCGTCCGCGCCGCGACCGACGCACCGATCATCGGCCTCATCAAGCGCGACATGGAGACCTCGCCGGTCCGCATCACGCCGCTGATCGAGGACGTCGACGCGCTCGCCGATGCCGGCGCCGACATCATCGCCTTCGACGGCACAGACCGCATCCGCCCCGTCGAGGCGGCCGCCCTCTGCGCCCGGGTGCATGCGCGAGGCCGCCTGGCGATGGCCGACATATCGACGCTCGCTGAGGCGGAGGCCGCCATCGCCTATGGCGCCGACATCGTCGGCACGACCATGTCCGGCTATACCGGCGGGCCGGAGCCGACGGAGCCCGATTTCGCGCTGCTCGCCGCCTGCGTTCGGCTCGGCCATCCCGTCATCGCCGAGGGCCGCATCCGCATTCCGGAGCAGGCGGCCGAGGCGATCCGGCTCGGCGCGCATGGCGTGGTCGTCGGATCGGCGATCACTCGGCCGGAGCACATCACGACCTGGTTTGCCGAGGCGATCGAGACCGTGCGCTCTTCGGCCGGCGGCAAGCCCACCCTCGCCTTCGATATCGGCGGCACCAAGCTGCTGGTCGCGCTGGTCGACGGTGACCGCGTGCTCGCGACCCGCGAGGAACCGACGCCGCGCGGCGCCGATGCCGAGGCCTGGTGCGACCGCGTCGCGGCGCTGGCCGAGGCGTTCAAGGGCGATTTCGATGCGGCGGGCGGCTGCGTAACCGGCGTCGTGCAGGATGGCCGCTGGACCGCGCTGAACCCCGAGACGCTGCCGATCCCGCCGGGCTTCGCGCTCGGCGAGGGCCTCGCGCGACGGCTCGGCGTCGAGGTCGCGCTTTACAACGACGCGCAGGCCGCGGCCTGGGGCGAATACCGGTTCGGTGCCGGCGCCGGGGCCGATCTCGTCTTCCTCACCGTCTCCACCGGAATCGGTGGCGGCGTGGTTCTCGATGGACGGCTGCGGACGGGGAAATCCGGCATCGCCGGCAGCGCGGGCCTGACGCGGCTGATGGGCCGCGAGGGGCGCGGCGCGCTCCTCGAGAGCGCGGCCAGCGGCCCGGCTTTCGCCACCGAGGCATCGGAAGCGGGGATCGGCGGCGACGCGATCGCCGTCTTTTCCGCGGCCGAGGCGGGCGATGCGCGGGCCGCGGCGATCATCGATCGTTCGGCCGCGCTCGTGGCCACCGCGATCGAGAACATGAACTGGCTGTTCGACCCGGACGTCTTCGTCCTCGGCGGCGGCATCGGCCTCGCGAAGGGCTATCGCGAGCGCATCGAACACCGGCTGGCGGAGCTTCCGCCGTTGGCGAGACCCGTGCTCCGCGCCGCGGCGCTCGGGAAAAACGCAGGCGTGATCGGCGCGGCCGATCTCGCCCGTCACAAATCATAATCCAGGGGAAGCATGTGATGACGCGACTGAAGACACTTCTCGCAGGGGCGGCGATGCTCGCCGCCATGGGCATGTCCGCCGCCAAGGCGGAAGTGACGGTGCTCGGCTGGCCGGGCGGCCCGGAGGAAGCGGGCCTGCGCAAGGTTGCCGAGGCCTATAACGCCAAGGCGTCCGACGCGGACAAGGTCAAGCTGATCTTCTTCAACCGCGACGGCTTCTTCGACAAGCTCGCCGCCG
>CAWZZK010000141.1:0-9702 GCA_963966455.1 Kaistia sp.
ACGTCGCCGGCCCGGCGCGGCCCTTCGACGACCTCGAAATCAACGCCCGAGACGCGGCGGACCGAGTCGATAACCTCGCGGACCGAGAAGCCGTGGCCATAGCCGCAATTGGCGACGAGGCTCGTCCCGCCTGCCCTCAGATAGGCGAGCGCGTCGGCATGGGCATTGGCGAGGTCGCTGACATGGATGTAGTCGCGCACGCAGGTGCCGTCGGGGGTGTCGTAATCGGTGCCGAGGATCTCGATCCTGGCCCGCTTGCCGAGCGCGGTCTCCGAGGCGACCTTGATGAGATGGGTCGCGCCCTTGGTCGACTGGCCCGTGCGGCCCTTCGGATCGGCGCCGGCGACGTTGAAATAGCGCAGCGCCACATAGCGGAAGTCATGGGCGCGCGCGGCGTCGTCAAGCATCCACTCCGTCATGAGCTTCGAGCGGCCATAGGGCGAGAGCGGCGCGGTCGTCGCGCTCTCGACGACTGGCTCGGTTCCTGCATCGCCATAGACGGCCGCTGTCGAGGAGAAGATGAAATGGCGAATGCCGCACTTGATCGCGGTGGCGATCAGGCTGCGCGATTTGACGGTGTTGTTCTGGTAGTAGCCGAGCGGATCGGCGACGGATTCCGGCACGACGATCGAGCCGGCGAAATGGATGACGGCATCCACGTCGTTGTCGAGGATCAGCTGCTCGACGAGGACCTCGTCGCCGATGTCGCCGACGACGAGCTTCGCCTCCGGCGCCACGGCCCAGGCGAAGCCGGTGGACAGCCGATCGAGAACGACAACGCTCTCGCCGGCGTCGATCAGCCGCCAGACCATGTGGCTGCCGATATAGCCAGCGCCGCCCGTCACAAGTACCGTCATATGATCCTCATGCATTGTTCAGCATTAATAGCGGGTAAAGCCTCGCACCGGATTGCGACAGATCCGTTGCATCCGCTTGGTTCCGTTAGCGTTGTCGTTAGGATTGCGACGATAGTGTCGCCCGTATTTTTCTTCGAGAGGTGTTCATGAACGCTCCGATTCGCAAAGCCGTGTTCCCCGTTGCGGGTCTCGGCATGCGGTTCCTGCCGGCCACCAAGGCGATGCCCAAGGAGATGCTCACGGTCGTCGACCGTCCGCTGATCCAGTATGCCGTGGATGAGGCCCGCGAGGCCGGCATCGAACACTTTATCTTCGTCACCGGCCGCAACAAGGCAGTGATCGAGGACCATTTCGACGTTCAGTACGAGCTGGAAGCGACGCTGCACGGCCGCGGCAAGACCGAGGCGCTGCAGCTGCTCGCCAAGGACCTGCCGAAACCCGGCTCGACCTCCTTCACCCGCCAGCAGGTGCCGCTCGGACTCGGCCATGCCGTCTGGTGCGCGCGCGAACTGGTCGGCAACGAGCCCTTCGCCGTTCTGCTGCCCGACATGGTGATGAAGGGCGAGCCGAGCTGCCTGAAGCAGATGGTCGACGTCTACAACGAGACGGGCGGCAACGTGCTCGCCGTCAACGAATGCGACCCCTCGCAGACGCACCAGTATGGCGTCGTCGGCATCGGCGCCAATCTCACCGACAGCTCGTTCCGCATCAATGCGATGGTGGAGAAGCCGAAGCCGGAAGTCGCGCCGTCGAACCTCTACATCAACGGCCGCTATATCCTGCAGCCGCAGGTGTTCGATCTGCTGTCGCGGCAGGAGAAGGGCGCCGGCAACGAGATCCAGCTCACGGACGCCATGCTGAAGCTGATGGAGCGCCAGCACTTCTATGGCTGCCGCTTCGATGGCGAGGTCTATGACTGCGGCAACAAGGTCGGCTTCCTCGCTGCCAATGTCGCCTTCGCTCTGGAGCGCGCCGACATCGCCGCCGAGTTCCGCCCCGAGCTCGAACGCCTCGTCGGCAAGGTCGGCTAAAGCCGCCGGCCTTCTGCGCCACCCCTCTCCCTCAGGGAGAGGGCCGCGGCGAGGGCAGGACCTCAGAGCCGCGCGATCTTCTGCCGGACCTTGGCGAGATAGCGCGCCCGGCTTTCCGGCGTCGACGAGTCCATCTTGTAGTGCGCCATGTAGGTGGTGCGGCAGAGCGGATGGCAGAGCGGGCGGATGCCGCGCAGCAATGTGCGGCGACCAGGCTCGCCCACCCATTTCGACAGCCACCAGGTCGCGCCGCAGGTCGTCACGACGGCGATGCGCCGGATGTTCTGCATGTTCGGACGGATGCCCTGGCTCTCCGTCGGCATCAAGAAGGTGACATGCGGCACCCAGACCCGGTCGAACCAGCCCTTCAGGATCGCCGGCAATCCGAACCACCAGGTCGGATAGACGAAGACCAGCATCTCGCACCATTTGATATGCGCGATCTGGTCGGCGACCGGCAGTTCATTGACGCCGGGATCGTGATAGCGCCGGCGCTCCTCGGCATCCATCACCGGATCGAAGCCGATGGCGTTGAGATCGACGAGGCGGACCTCGTGACCGCTCGCCGCAAGCGTCTCCACCACCGTGTCGCGCAGCGCGGCGCCGAAGCTCTCCGGAACCGGATGGGCGAAGACGACGAGCGCGCGCATGTCAGAACCGGGCCATCGCCGCGCCGACCTTCTCGAGGAAGGCGGCCCGCGTGGCGTCGGTCGAGCGGTTCATGTCGTAATGGGCGAGATAATCGACCGGTGCCAAGGGCTTGATCTGCGCGCGCAGCACGCGCTTGACGATCTTGCGCGGCGGATCGCCGACGCCGAGCGCGCGCCAGCGCGCGCCGCCATAGGTCACCACCGCCGTCAGCTTGGTGATGTTGTGCAGCGAGGGCTTCACCTTGCCGTTCTCCATGCGGAAGGAGACGCCCGGCAGGAAGACGCGGTCGAAGAAGCCCTTGAGGATCGCCGGCAGCCCGAAATTCCAGACGGGATGCACGAGGACCAGCGCTTCGGCGCCGAGCACGCGCTCCACATAGGGCTCGACATTGCGGCGGTTCACGCCGAGGTCGTGATAGTGCAGCCGCTCCTCGCGCGAGAGGACGGGATTGAACCCCTCGGCATAGAGATCGCAATCGTCGACGGCGTGCCCGGCCCTGCGGAGACGCTCGACGACGGTCGCATGCAGCGCCGCCTGGAAGCTGGTCTCGACCGGATGGGCGAAGAGCACGAGCACGCGCATCGCGTTCCCTCGACCTAGGAGGCCGCCTTCAGGCCGGGGAAGAGATAGGTCTTCTGCGCCGAGAAATCGAAGCTCGGATCCTCGAAGGCGATCATCTTGCCGGGATTGAGCAGCCCCTTCGGATCGGCCTCGTGCTTGAAGGCGAGTTGCACGGCATCGGTCTGCTTCATGCCGCCCTCCTCCAGCGTGTAGCGATGCGGGTTGAAGACCGGGCAGCCATTCTCCTCATGCAGGCGGATGATCTCCTCCAGCCGCGCCTCGGTCGTGTAGCGCAGCATCGGCAGGCCCATCGGCGTGATCTTGCCGTCGAAGCGGACGAATTCGAGATGGCCGGGCACCTCGTCGCCGAGCAGCTTGGTCATGCGCTCGACCTTCGCGAGATGGCCGGGCACGGGATACATGGTCTGGAGATAAGTGATCGCCGGATCGATCCGGAGGCCGCGCAGCGTCGTGTGGTTCCAGGCCAGCTCGAAATTCGGCGGGATGCCCTTGAGGTCACCCACCGTGTCGGAGCGGAAGACGACATCGCCCTTCTCGCGCTCCGTCAGCGCCAGGAAGGGGTCCATCGACTGCGGCGCGACCATCAGGATGGCGACCGACTGGCCCTTCTTCAGGAATTTCTGGTGGCGCAGGAAATAGGTCTCCGGCGCCGGGGCGGCGACCGTGGCGATCTCCTTCAGGAGGAGGCCATCCGAGTTGCCGAGCAGATCGGCATAGCGCACCGCCGCCATGTAGTCGTCGAAGCCGACGATGACGTCGACCCAGTCATAGGCCGCGGTGAGCGGCATCTCGACTTCGGTGATGATGCCGTTGGTGCCATAGGCATGCATCACCTTGTGCAGTTCCCAGCCAGTGAGCTCCAGCACCCGCGGCTCGGCCTCCATGGTGACGACGCGCAGGCGCAGGACATTGCCGATATCGCGGAGGCCGCCCCAGCGGATCGAGCCGACGCCGCCCGAGCCGCCAGCGATGAAGCCGCCGATGGTCGCCGTGTTGGCCGTCGAGGGATGGAGGCGCAGCTCCTGGCCGGAATGGGCGCGGGTCTGGCGGTCGAGCTCGGCCATGATCACGCCCGGCTCGGCGACGACGCGGCCGGGATGGATCGCCTTCACCTGGTTCATCGCGGCGAGATTGAGGACCAGCCCTCGCGACAGCGGCATCGCCTGGCCGTAATTGCCGGTGCCCGCGCCGCGCGGCGTCACGGGCACGTCGTGGCGGAAGGCGGCGGCAAGGATGCGGATCACCTCCGCCTCGTCCTTCGGCGTCGCGACGAGATCGCCGGTCACGTCGTCGAGCTGCGCCTTCAGCACCGGCGAATACCAGAAGAAGTCACGGCTCTTCTGCTTCACCAGCGCGGGATTGTCCTCGAGCTCGATGCCGTCGAGGTCGCGCTTCAGCGCATCGAGATCGAAAGAAAAGGTGCGAGCCATCGCCTAGACTCCAAAGAGATGATCGAGTTCCCGATAATCGGGCAGCGTGCGGTCGATCGCCTTGCCCTGGCGCAAAACGGTGCGGTCGGATTGCGGACGCGACAGGAGTTCGGTCCAGCTGCGGGCGCGGAAGAGGACGAGATCGGCCGGGCCGCCGATGACGAGCCGCCCGACATCGGGCCGGCGCAGCTGCATCGCCGGCAGCGTCGTCACCACCTCGGGGGCGAGATCGACCGGATGATCGAGCTGCAGGATGCGCACCGCCTCGCGGAACACCTCCATCACGTCGAGATCGCCATAGGCATAGAAGGGATCGCGCGTGTTGTCGGAGGCGACGGCGGCCGGAATGCCGCGGGCGCGCATCTCGTGCAGGAGGGTGACGCCGCGCCAGCGCGGGGTGCGGCCGCGATGGCGGTCCTGCAGATACATATTGCACATCGGCAGCGAGACGACGCCGATACCCGCCTTCTCGACGAGATCGAGCGTGCGCTCCGCCTCGTCATCCGGTTGCCGCGCCAGCGAGCAGCAATGGCCGACCGTCACCTGGCCCTCGAAGTCGTGGCGGATCGCCGCCTCGGCGATCGCCTTCAGCGAGCGGGCATTGGGATCGGCCGTCTCGTCGACATGGAGATCGATGTCGAGCCCGTTCTTCGAGGCCTCGAAGAACAGCCGGTCGAGCGCCTTGTCGAGACCGTCGATCATGAAGGTGACGCCGCCGATGACGCCCTTCGCCTCCAGGAGCGTCTCGACCAGCCGCTTCACATAGGCGTCGTCGAAATAGAGGTCGATCGGCATCAGCGCCACGGCCTGCAGGTCGATCCGCCCGGCCCAGGCCTCGCGTGCATCGATGAAGGCCGGCCAGGAGGCCGGGAACTGCGGCGGCACGGAATCGATATGGGTGCGGATCAGCTTGGTGCCATGCGCATAGGCGCAGCGAAGCGCGAACTCCATCCGCGCGCGCACGTCGGCCGTCGTCCAGTGCGCCTCGCGGTCGGCCTCGACGGCGGCGAGCGCGCCGGGGAAGGTCCCGTCGGGATTGGCGTGGCGCGGGATGATATGGCCCTTGTCGAGATGCGTGTGCATGTCGACGAAGCAGGGCCAGACCTGCCCCTTGTCGAGATCGAGCACCGGCACCTCGTCGGCGCCGAGGCTCCCCGGCGCGCCGATGGCGGCGATGGTCCCGTCCGCAACGAGGATATCGACCCGCGACAGGCCCTCGCCGGCATCGATGCCGATGTCGCCGGGGAGAAGCACCGCCGGAACGGTCGCGTTGGCGAGGCGATAGCGGGGTCCGGCGGGCGGCGTCGCGAAGGAGGTCGTCATGCTCAGTTCTCCCGCCGGATGGCGCTTTCATGCCAGCGCCGCAGCAGGAGATGCGACAACAGGCTGGTGGCCCCGAAGATCGCGACGCCTGTGACGCAAAGCAGGATCAGCGCCGCGAACAGGCGGGGGATGTTGAGGCGATATTGCGATTCGAGCAGGCGGAAGGCGAGGCCGGAGCCGGCACCGGCCGAGCCCGCGGCGAACTCGGCGACCACCGCCGCGATCAGCGCGAGGCCGCCGGCGATGCGGAGACCGGCGAGGAAATAGGGCAGCGCGGCGGGGAGCTTCAGGAGGAACAGCGTCTGCCAACGCGAGGCGCCATAGAGTTCGAAGAGGTTGAGCAGGTTGTGGTCGGTGCTCTTCAGCCCCTGCGTCGTGTTCGAGAGGACAGGGAAGAAGGCGACGATCCAGGCGCAGATCAGCAGCGCCTGCTGTGTCGTCGAGGTGTAGATGAGGATCAGCGGCGCGATGGCGACGATCGGCGTCACCTGCAGGATGACCATATAGGGCGACAGCGCGACCTCGACCCAGCGCGACGAGGCGAAGAGGATCGCGATCAGTACGCCGCCGACAAGCGCGATCGCCAGCGCCTGGAAGGTGATCGTGAGCGTCACGAGGAGCGCGGGACCGAGCGTTCCCCAGTCGTTCCAGAGCGATTGCGCGACGAGATCCGGCCCCGGCAGGATGTATTTCGGGACATTGTAGGCCTTCACATACCAGGCCCAGAGGCCGACCAGCGCCGCCAGCATGACGAGCGGGATGACGATGCGCAGCAGCCGTTCATGCGAAAAGCCGCCGCTCTCGGCGGTTCTCTCGCTTGCGAGCGCCGGCTCCGATGCGCTCTCGGGGATGTCGGTCATAGGTGATCGTTGGCGCCGAGCGCCGAATGGAGGGACTGCGAGGCGCGCCGCGTCAGCTCGCTATATTGCGGCGAGGTGCGGAAGGCGATGCCGCGCGGCGCCGGCGCATCGACCATGATCTCGTCGATCACGCGGCCCGGCCGCGGCGCCATCACGACGATGCGCGTCGAGAGATAGACGGATTCGAACACCGAATGCGTCACGAACACCACCGTCCAGCCGAACTGCGCCCAGAGGCGGAGGAGATCGTCGTTGAGCTTCTGCCGCGTGATCTCGTCGAGCGCGGCGAAGGGCTCGTCCATCAGGAGGACGCGCGGCCGCGTGACGAGCGCGCGGGCGATCGAGACGCGCATCTTCATGCCGCCCGAGAGTTCGCGCGGATATGAGTCGGCGAAGGCCGCGAGCCCGACCATTTCGAGGGCTTCCATGACGCGGGCGCGGGCGGCGCTCTTCGAGATGCCGGCAAGCCGCAGCGGCAGCCAGACATTCTTGAACACGCTCGCCCAGGGCATCAGCGTCGGTTCTTGGAAGACGAAGCCGATCTCGCGCTCGACCTTGCCCTCGGCGTCATGGCCCATGGTCGGCCAGTCGACGCGGCCGGTCGTCGCGTCGCCGAGCCCGGCGATGATCCGGAGTGCCGTCGACTTGCCGCAGCCGGACGGCCCGAGCAGGCTGACGAACTCGCCCTCGCCGATCGAGAGCGTCATGTCCTTGAGCGCCACCGTACCGTTCGAGAAGATCTTCGAGACATGCTCGAGGCGGACGATCGGACGGCCCGCGACGAAATCGGGCGCTGGACTTGATACGCTGGACAGGATCGTTTTCCCGGATGATGGGTCGGCGGGCATCAAGGTGCCCGCCGCGCCGCTCGCCTTACTTCTTGAGGTCCTTGCCGAGGCCCTGGCACACGAACTGCGTGTCATAGGCGACGGAGACGTCGAGCCCGGCCTTGACCACGCCGGCCTTGACCATCTTGTCGTAGAAGGACTTCACATGCTCGCTGGTCATGCAGCCGATGCCCTTTTCCAGCGCGTCGCCGGAATCGACGATGCCATATTCCTTCATCGTCTTGATCGAGAAGGCGATCTGGTCATCCGTCATCTCCGGATTGTCCTTCTTGATCGCCGCATTGGCCGCCGCGTTGTCGCCGTAGAGATAATTGTACCAGCCGATGATCGAGGCCTCGACGAAGCGCTTCACGACGTCGGGATTGGCCTTGAGATAGTCCTGCGTCGTCTCGATCAGCGTTGAATAGGTGTCGAAGCCGGCATCCGCGAGGAGGAACAGCTTCGGCTTGAAGCCGCCCTGGCGCTCGATCTCGAAAGGCTCGGAGGTGATGTAGCCCTGCTGCGCCGACTGCTTGTCGGCGAGGAAGGGCGCGGGATTGAAGGTGTAGGGCTTGTACTGCTCGTCCTTGAAGCCCGGATAGGCCGACTTCATCCACTGGAAGAAGGAGGCGAAGCCGTCCTTGCCCATGAAGATCGTCGGCAGCTTGGCGAGGTCGTCGAACTTCTCGATGCCCTGGTCGGGATGGGCGATGAGGACCTGCGGCTCCTTCTGGAAGATCGCCGCGACCTCGACCAGCGGCACGCCCTGCTCGACCGAGGAGAAGGGCTCCAGGAGATTGCCGGCCATGTAGAAATTGGCCTTGCCGGCGAGCAGCAGCGCGCGGTTCGCCGCCTGCGGGCCGCCCTGCAGGATGGTGACCTTGAGGCCGTATTTCTCGTAGGTGCCGTCGACGACGGCCTGGTAGAAGCCGCCATGCTCGGCCTGGGCCAGCCAGTTGGTGCCGAAGCTGACCTCGTCCAGCGCCTCGGCGCTGCCGGCCGCGAACAGAGCCACGACGCCGGCCGCGAGGCCGGCCATGCCGTTCCGGAACGATCTCATCTGCTCTCCGCCTTCCCTCTCCACGCGGCGATCAGGCGCCGCCGATTCTTCCACGCCATCCCCCGACGGGGCGATTCCGAATGTGCCGGCCAAAGGCCGACCCGATGGTCGAACGTCGCAAGAGACATGCCATGGACGACATGCCGCGCATCGCCCGCTCGCGCGCTCGGCGGCGGGGGCTGACGCGACCGCCAATCTAGGGCAGGACCGCTGCACAGCATAGAGGCATGGCGGCACGATCGACCGCTGGGCGGGCAGGCCATGCCCAATTGCTGGGCTGAAAAGCGGCTTGTGCGGCAGATGTCACCGTCGCAAGCTTCGCCGCACCGACCATCGAGGGCTTCTTCCGTGAACACGCCGCTGCTGCCGACCGCCATCCGCCCGCCCTTCGGCCGCTACAGCCATGGCGTCGCCGTCCCGGCCGGCAGCCGCTTCGTCTACACCTCGGGCCAACTCGGCATCCGCGCGGACGACAGCATACCCGAGACGATCGAGGAGCAGGCGGAGCTCTGCTTCGCCGCCATCGCGGCCATCCTCGCCGAGGGCGGCATGACCATGCGCGACGTCGTGCGCCTCACCGCCTTCGTGACGAAGCGCGAGGACATGCGCCGCTACATGGCGGTGCGCGACCGCCATGTCGGCGAGCCGCTGCCGGCCTCGACGCTCTATATCGTCTCCGGCTTCACGCGGCCGGAATTCCTGGTCGAGGTCGAGGCGGTGGCCGCGCGCGCCGACTGACCGGCGGCGACCAGCGCCTCGAAGGCGAAGGCCGCGGCCGTGCGATGGCGCTCCTTGTGGCGGAGCATGCGGAAGGCGCGGGGCGGCAGCCGATAGGCGACCTCGGCCAGCGTGCCGGCGCCGATCATCGCCGCGGCGGCCGAGCGCGAGATCGCGGTCGCCGTGCCGCCGCTCGCCACCGCCGAGAGCACCGCCTCGTTGGAGGGCAGCGCGAGCACGACATCGAGCGCCTCGATCGCGCCGCCGGTCTCGCGGAGGCCCGTCGCGAAGGAGGCGCGCGTCCCCGATCCCGGCTCGCGCAGGATCCAGCGGGCCGTGACGAGGTCGGAGATTTCGACCCTGT
>CAWZZK010000142.1:0-7003 GCA_963966455.1 Kaistia sp.
TCGGCTATCCGCATCCCTTCCTGATGATGCAGATCACCAATATCCGCTATCACGACAACGGCTCGCCGCAGCCGGCGCTACCCGACTTCATCCGCCGCTTCAACGCCACCAATCCCAAGGTGCGGCTGCGCTTCGCGACGCTTTCCGAGGTGTTCGACCGCTTCCGCGCCGAGCCGGCGGAGACGCTGCCGGTGATGCGCGGGGATTGGACCGACTGGTGGAATTTCGGCGCCGGCAGCACGGCGCATGAGACGACGCAGTCGCTGGCCGGCCAGCGCGACCTCGACATCGCCGAGAGCCTCGCCGCCTGGCCGAAGGGCAGCAACGGCGCCGGCAAGTCGGGCCGGCAGGCGGCGCTGTTCGAGGCGTCGCGCCGCGCACTCGGCCTCTATGCCGAGCACACCTGGGGCGCCGACCGCTCGATCAACCAGCCCTTCTCGCCGGAGACGCGCACCCAGCTTCTCCTCAAGCTGGCGCTGGCTCCGGAGGGCGCGAGCCTTGCCCGCATGCTGCGCCGCGACGGGCTCGAGGCGCTGGCCGGCGCGGCCGGCGGCGAGGAGCCGCGCCTTCTCGTCTACAACCCGCATCCCTTCCCGCTGCGCCAGTCGGTGAAGCTGCCCTATCTGCCGCCGGTCGCCGGCGCGCCCGAGCCGCAGGGCGGCTTCGGCCTCGAATCCATCGTGCCCCATGGTCCGAGCTCGCACCGCATCCAGCGTCAGGACGTGATCCTCTCCGATCTGCCGGACGACCGGGCGATCTGGACCGAGCCCTTCGCGCTGCCGCCGCTCTCCTATGTCACCATCCCGGCCGGCGACGTGCGCATCGCCGCCTCGCCCAAGGCGTCGGGCACGACGCTCGCCAACGGCCGCATCAGCGCCGAGATCGATCTTTCGGGCGGGCTCGCCTCGCTGAAGCTGGACGGCAAGGAATATGTCGGTACCGCTGAGGGCATGCGCTTCGGCGTTCCGGTCCTCGAAAAGCCGGCGGCAGGTAATCGCGAGGCGATCTTCGACCGGGTCGATCTCGATACCGCCGACTGGAACCGCGCCTGGCACACCGACTGGGTGGCGGAGCGCGAGACGGCGCGGGTCGCCGGCGCCGCCGAGACGATCACGGCCGCGGGCCGAGCCGAGATCCGGCAGAGCTTCACCTTCGAAAGCGGGGACAAGGTCACCGTCGTCTGGCGGCTCATCGGCGACGAGGCGGCGTTGCATGTCGACGCGATCGTCGAGAAGGTGGCCGAGGCCGCGCCGCACGGCATTTATCTGCCGCTGCCGGTGATGCTCGGCGGGGACTGGCAGTGCGACTACGAGACCGCGGGCGCCAATGTCCGCCTCGACGAGGAGCAACTGCCCTTCGCCAGCCGGCACTACATCACGACGCAGCGCTATATCCGCATCGCCGACGGGGCGGGGGAACTTACCGTGGCGACCCCCGACGCGCCGCTCTGGCAGGTCGGCGGCTTCACCTTCGGCCGCTGGAAGGAGCCCGATGGCGGCGTCGACCGCCCGGCCCCGGCGCTTATTGCCTGGCTCACCAACAATTACTGGTCGACCAATTTTCAGGCCGACCAGAGCGGCCGGCTCACCTTCCGCTTCACGCTGATCCCGCATGCGGCACGTCCGGTCGGCGAGGCGATCCGCGACGCGCTCGGCCATGCGCAGCCGCTGGCGGCGCATGTCTATGCGGGGCGCGGTCCGGTCGCGGCCGAGAAGGGCAGCCTCCTCGAGATCGAGGCGGGTCCGGCGCTCCTCACCGAGATCGAGGCGGACGCCGATGGCGTCGCGCTCGTGCTGCTCAATCCCGAGGACAGCCCGATCGAGGTCGCGCTCGGCTCGGGCAGCGTGAGCATCGCGCGCGCCCGCCGGACGACGCTCGCCGGTGACGCCATCGAGGACTTCGCGGTCGATGCGGGACGGGTCCGGGTCCCCGTCGCCGCGAGAGCCTTCACGCGCAGGGGCGGCGGGGGCTGAGCCCCGCGCGGGCCGGCCGCCGGTTCCTCTCCCCCACGGCTGACCGGCCCTCTCGCGGCGGTGCGCCCCAGCACCGCCGCGAGAAGTTTTCGAGAGGGCGGCCGACCCAAAAATGAGCCGGCAAAGTACCGTCCCGATTTCGCAGGGAAAGGTCAGCCGACGGCTCACGGGACGCGACTGCCCAATGTTTGAGACTGGACAAGCCGTGTCGAAAGCGCGATGAATCGTACACGATTTCGGTCAGATTGCGTGCTGCGCTGCAACAGTGCAGATGCAGCAAGGTGAGCGGGGGACGGTCGGGCGTGTCGAGGGTCAGCCGGTGAGCATTGCCGCGAGCCTTGGGCTGCCGGCGCTGGAAGCGCCGGACCGCGAGGCCTCGGTCTATGAGGCGATCCGCGAGGACATCGTCTCCGGCCGCATTCCCGCCAATGCCCGGCTGATCGTCGCCGACCTCGCCGAGCGCCACGGCACCTCGACCAACCCGGTCCGCGAGGCGCTGCAGCAGCTGCGCGGCGAGGGCTTCGTCGTGATGACGCCCAATCGCGGCGCCCGCGTGCGCCCCATCGACGAGAACTTCATCCGCGACATCTGCGAGATCGAGGTGCTGCTGGAGCCGGCGCTGACCCGTTTCTTCGTCGGCATCGCGACCGATGGCGACATCGCCGTGCTGGAGGCGACGCAGGAGGAGATCGTCGCGATCAACTATGCCGATCCGGTGCGGCATGGGCAGCTCGACACCCAGTTCCACCGCACGATGTATGACCGCCACTACAATCGCCACGCGGTCGACCTCTGGTGGAAGCATCGCGAGATTCTCGGCGCGATCAGCCGCCGCCTGCCGATCTCGCTCGGCCGCCAGGCGGCGGTGATGCGCGAGCATCGCGAGGTACTCGACGCCATCAAGGCGCATGACGCCGAAGCCGCCGCGGCGGTGATCGCCCGCCATGTCGAAGGCTCCGGCCGCCACATCATCGAGCAGATGCGCGCCGTGCGCCGAACCCATCACAATATCAGGGCGGATTAACCGCCCGATCGCCCCCGAAAGAAACTGACGGTCTGGGAGGACATGTCGTGACGATCGCCGCCGAACCCCTTGAGCTCACCGACAGCATCGAGAATTCGGTGCGCAGGATGTCGGAGCCCTCAAAGCTCCAGATCACCGATATCCGCGTCGCGACCATCGTCGGGCATGGCTATTACCCGATCCTCCGCATCGATACGAACCAGGGCATCTACGGCCTCGGCGAGGTGCGCGACGGCGCCCATCCCGACACGGCGCTGCGGCTCAAGCATCTCCTGATCGGCCAGAACCCCTGCAACGTCGATTACCTCTTCAAGTCGATCAAGCGCTATGGCGGCGACAGCCGCGAGGCGGGCGGCGTATGCGCGATCGAGATCGCGCTGATGGATCTCGTCGGCAAGGTCTATGGCATCCCCTGCTACCAGCTGCTCGGCGGCAAGTATCGCGACAAGGTCCGCCTCTATGGCGACACGCCGGCGCCGCGCAACCAGACGCCGGAAGGCTATGTCGAGGTCGTGATGAAGCGGCGAGCCATGGGCCTCACCTTCATCAAGTTCGACCTGCCGCCGCGCCTCTTCGACAGGACGCCGGGCGCGCTGATCGGCTCGCCGACCAAGTACGAGTATCACCAGTATAATCAGTGGTATGTCCCAGGCCGCGGCCCCGGCGCCCGCATCAGCGAGCGCGGCGTGGCGCTCGCCGCCGAGATCACCGCCGCCGTGCGCGCGGCGGTCGGCGACGAGGTCTCGCTCTGCACCGACCATTTCGGCGAGGGCTATGTCACCGCCGACGAGGCGATCCGCATCGGCAAGGCGCTGGAGCCCTATAATCTCGCCTGGATCGAGGACGTGATGCCCTGGCGCGACATCGCCGGCCACAAGAAGGTCGCAGACGCGCTGCTGACGCCGGTCGCGGCGGGCGAGGACCTCTATCTCTTCGAGGGCTTCCGGGAGGCGATCGAGACGCGCGCCTTCGACATCATCCATCCCGACATGCTGTCATCGGGCGGCCTTTCGGAGACGAAGCGCATCGCCGACCATGCCGAGCGCTACGGCATTCCGACGGCGCTGCATGCCTGCTGCTCGCCGGTCGGCTTCATGGCCAACGTCCATCTCGGCGCCTCGATCGCCAGCCTCGTCGCGGTCGAGCATCACGGGCTGGACCTGCCCTTCTTCCGCGATCTCGTGAAGGGGCTCGACGCCGATTACATGGCCGACGGCTATGTGACGGTGCCCGATGCGCCCGGCCTCGGCATCGACCTCAACGAGGAGGTCATCCGCGAGAACCTGCGCAAGTCCGACACCTATTTCCTCGACACGACCGAGTGGAACGATCTGCGCGTCGGCGCCGACTTCCGCGGCCACGAGGACGACTGAGCGTCGCCCCGCAGCGTCATCGAGGATATCCGCCCATGAAGATCACCGATCTCAGATGCGCCGTCATCGGTCGTCACCCGATCGTCCGCATCGTCACCGACGAGGGCCTTTACGGGCTCGGCGAGGTCGAGTTCACCAAGACCTATCTGAAGCCCTTCGTGCTGCAGTTCCGCGACGTGCTGATCGGCGAGGACCCGACCGACGTCGAGCGCTGCATGCTGAAAATCCGCCAGCGCGGCAGCTTCAAGCCCTATGGCGCCGCGGTCAGCGCCATCGAGCATGCGCTGTGGGACATCGCCGGCAAGGCCGCCAATGTTCCGGTCTACAAGCTGCTGGGCGGCAAGGTGCGCGACAAGGTGCGCTGCTATAACGGCTCGCTCAGGCGGCCGATGTCGGGCACGCGGCCGGAGGATTACGCCGCCGAATGCAAGTGGATGATGGAGCTGCCCGAGAACTTCTTCATGGTGAAGCAGGGTATCAGCTTCCACTCCTCCATGAAGCGCGACGTGCCCGATTTCCATTACGGCATCCCACAGGACAGCGTCTTCCACGGTGCCATGGATACGGGCCTCATCAGCGAGCGCGGCTTCAACCACATGCTCGACTGCGTGGCGGCCATGAAGGAGGTGCTCGGCGACCGCGTCAGCCTCGCGCTCGACTGCGGCCCCGGCTGGATGCTTCCCGACGCCATCCGCTTCGCCCGGGCGGTCGAGAAATACCATCTGATGTGGCTCGAGGACATGCTGACGGGCGACTACACCCCCTGGGTCAACCCGCAGATCTACCGCGAGCTGACCACCTCGACCTCAACGCCGATCCATACCGGCGAGCAGATCTATCTGCGCAACAATTTCAAGGAGCTGATCGAGACGCAGGCGGTCAACGTCATCGGACCCGATCCGGGCGATATCGGCGGCATCGCCGAGCTGAAATGGGTCGCCGAGCACGCGCAGCTGCATTCGATCCTGATGGCGCCGCATGGCACGGCCAACGGCCTGCTCGGCCTCGGCGCGCTGGTCAATGTCTGCGCGACGCTGCCGGCGAACTACATCGCCTTCGAGTATCCGAGCGCGTCGGACCCCTGGTGGCACGAGATTATCGAGGGGCTGCCCGAGCGCATCGTCACGGACAGCATGATCGATCTTTTCGAAGCACCAGGCTTGGGGCTCGACATCAATGCGGAAGCGGCACGGAAATACCTGCGTGAAGAAGATGCGGCCTTCTTCGCCTGAGAAGAAGGCCGCCCTCCGGTCACGCCGCGCGTTCGGCCATGCTGAGGAGCCCCTGCATGTAGCCGATCGCATGCGCGCGGCCGCGATGGTTCCAGGGCGTGTCGCCGTCCATCTGCGGGACATGGTCGTCGAGCAGGAAGCCGGTGAAGCCGTTCTGCTTCAGAAGCAGCATGGCCTCGCCGGGATCGAAATTGCCCTCGCCGATGAAGCATTCGACGAAGTCCGGCACCGTGCCCTGCACGTCGCGGAAATGGACGTAGAAGATGCGGCCCTTGGGCGCGAAGAAGGTGATCATCTCGCGGACATTGTCCGCCCCGCCCGGCATTTCCGAGCAGCAGCCGAGGCAAAGATCGAGGCCCCAGGCGGCGCTGGTGGAATAGCGCTCAAAGGCGCGCTTGAAGTCGGTGGGCGCCTTGAAGATGCGGGCGACGCCGCCCAGCATCGGCACCGGCGGGTCGTCGGGATGCAGCGCGATCTTGACGCCGGATTCCTCGGCGACGGGCAGCACCGCGTCCATGAAGTAGCAGTAGTTCTCCCACATCATGTCGGCGGTGATGATGCCGTCCTCCTCGGCGAAGAGGGGCATGGAATCGGCGCGGCCGAGCGTCGTCGGCATGAAGGAGCGCCAGGCCTCCTTGGACGCGCCTTCGACCTTGGCCATCTCGAAGCGCGTGTTGCCGGCGCCGCCGCGGCCGGGCGTCTTGCGGTCGGTGCGCCAGACCGAATTCGGCATGAAATGCAGGCCGAGGATCGGCACGCCGGCGCGGCCGACATTCACGACCGTCCGGCAGTAGTTCTCGATCTGCTCGTCACGGCCCGGCAGGCCGAGCATGGCCTTGTTGTAGAAATGGGTCGGGACGTTCTCGATCGCCTCGAAGGTGAGGCCGGCGGCCTCGACCTTCTCGACCAGCGCGCGGATGTCGGCTTCCTCCCAGAAGCTATCACCGGGAAGGGTCGGATTGTTCATCTGGATGCCCGAGACGCCGATCTGCGCGGCGAAGCGCAGCTTCTCGTCCGTGAGCTCGTGAAACTGGCCGACGGCTATGCGCATCGCCGGTTGAGACATGACGGTGACTCCATGCTGGGAA
Source organism: Kaistia sp. (assembly GCA_963966455.1). Classification (GTDB taxonomy): domain Bacteria; phylum Pseudomonadota; class Alphaproteobacteria; order Rhizobiales; family Kaistiaceae; genus Kaistia; species Kaistia cartagenensis. The sequence goes on from CAWZZK010000142.1 coordinate 6,691, forward strand.
GGCTATGGGCGACAGGCTCCACCTGCCGCCGAGCGGGTCTCGGAGGGCTCATTTAAGATTGACCAAGACGACAAACTGCCGTAACGCTTGGAGCAGTAATATACAAGAAGCGGTAAGCCTGATGAAGGTCAATATCGCTGCGGGAGGATGGAAAAATAACCGGGCCGAACGAGCCTGATCATTTCCATTTGAGATGTCTGATCTGCTCTTTGAGGTAGAGCGGATATAGATAGACGTTGTCGATCGCTGATCGACGACGGAAAGACTGTTCGTCCGGGATCGCGGTGGGAGTGTCGGCTCCCTCGCGGAGAGG
>CAWZZK010000143.1:0-8456 GCA_963966455.1 Kaistia sp.
TTCCATGCAGGTCTATGACGGGCTCAGGATCCTCTCCGCGCGGCCGACGCCCGAGGAAGAAGCTCGCGCGCCGCACCGCCTCTACGGCCATGTGCCCCCCTCCGAGCGCTACACGGTGGCGCGCTGGCTGGCCGACGCGACGGCGGCGATCGCCGAGGTGCGACAGGAAGGCCGCGTGCCGATCGTCGTCGGAGGCACGGGCCTCTATTTCAAGGCGCTGACCGAGGGTATCGCCGCCGTCCCGCCGATTCCGGACGAATTGCGCGCCCGGCTCGCCGCCGAGGCGGAGGCGGACGGCATCCCGGCGCTGCATGCCCGCCTCGCAACCCTCGACGCGGAAGCCGCCGAACGGCTTTCGCCGAACGACACGACCCGCGTGCTGCGCGCACTGGAAGTGGTCGAGGCGACCGGCCGGCCGCTCGCCGACTGGCAGCGCGAGGAGGGCGCGCCGCCGGTCGTCGATGCCGCCGAGGCGCGCACGATCGTGCTGGAGCCGGACCGCGCCGAGCTCTATGCCCGCATCGACCACCGCTTCGACATGATGGTCGCTGCTGGCGCGCTGGCGGAGGCACGCGCTCTGCTCGCCCGTGATCTCGCTCCGTCACTCCCGGCGATGAAGGCGATCGGCATCCGCGAATTCGCCGGCCATCTCGCGGGCACGCTCTCGCTCGAAGACGCGATCGCCAAGGCGAAGATGGAATCGCGGCGCTATGCGAAGCGGCAGGGGACGTGGTTCAGGAACCAGATGGGGGACTGGGGGAGGGGATGACGCCGGCGACGGCCCTCGGGGAGCAGCACGGCATGTTGTTCTCGCGCCCGGCCATCGCGATCTTGAGGATGACGGCAGCCTCTGGCCTTGGGAGCAGAACGCCATGAACCCGCTGACACACACCCGCCTCGCAACCGCCACCGGCGCCAGAGCGGTCGGCGCGAAGGCCACCGGCGCGACTGCGACCGGCGCCACCGCCGTCGGTTCCGCCGCCATCGGTGCCTCTGCGCTCGGGGCCTTCGCGATCGGCGCGCTGACAATCGGCGCCATCGCCATTGGAGCCTTGGCTATCGGGAGGCTGCGCATCCGCGCGGCGCGCATCGATTCCCTCTCGGTCGGAACGCTGACGGTGGACCGGCTGGTCATCCGCGAGAGGGAGGGGCGGTAAGGTTTGTGCTCTGGTTGATCGCGCGGGCGCGATTAAAGAAACCCGCGGGCTGCTCGCTCCCGGCCTCGCGCTGTCGCGCGCGACATTGTAGGCCTTCGGCATCCGCGACTTCGCCGCCCATCTCGCCGGCACGCTCTCGCTCGGAGACTCAATCGCCAACGCCAAGATGGCGTCGCGGCGATCGTACCAAGCGGCAGTTCATTTGGTTCAGGAACCAGATGGTGGGGTGGGGATGGATGGGGTAGCTGATTTATCTGGTCCACCGTCTGCAGGGGTGGATTTGAGTACTTCGGTTATTTCTTTAAGTCTATGCCGCCCTGCAGAAACAACCTTGTTCTCAAGTTCCGCATAGAATGGAGCAATCAAGTTTATGAACGGCCGCTTCTTTCCGTCTCGGTATTCTTGGAATTTACCATCTCTCTTCCTGCCTCCTCTTTCGAATAGTTCTCTATAGCGGCGGGGCGTTATTCCATGGAAATGTACGAAATCAACCGATCTATACTCGTCAAAATAACCTCTTGCGCCGCCTTCAACCCGGATTGAGTCTGGGTGTAGATCGGAAGCGAGACTTTTCGGATATGGCTCTAAAAAGATGACTTGCTCGATGCCGCTAGCGACGATGTGTTTGGCACACATGTGGCAAGGGAACGTCGTGCAGTAGAGTGTCGCTCCCCTCGTCGATCTGCCGAGCCTAGCTGCGTCAGATATCGCTGACATCTCTGCATGGACAATTCGGCCGTATTCAAGGGCATCCATGAATTGAGACTCAGATATCTTATCAGATTTTACAAAATCGTCGAATGAAACAGATACATCTAGTGCCGAATATAGCTCATTCAGTATTTCACGCTTTCGTGCGTCATTAGAATCTTCTCCTCTTGTGTATTCACGGGCATCGTACGGCTCTTCGTCACTCCAGTAGGTTCCTCCGCCGGCCTTTGGAACCTCATTGGACCCCATACTCACAATTTCGCCGGTCGAGTTGAAGATTGCCGCGCCAACCTGCCGAGAAAGGTCCAGAGTTCGTAAAGCTGCTGCCTTGGCGGCAAACATTCCGTATTCGAGCTTTGTGGGTGAAAGGCTGTTTGACGAAAATAGAAGCTCAAGGAAACGAAAGACCTGCTTCTTTATCGAATCTCTTCCGATTGAATCGGCGTCAATAACAACGTCTGCGTCATGAAAGATTTTGCTTAACCTCTGACCAAATCGATTCGTTTTCTCATTTTCATCCAGAGCTATAATAGTGCTAGCAATAGACCGGGTCTCCGATTGATCGGCCGAGTTGCGCTCATGCGCAATCTTGTGTGACAGGTAATTTACTCGAGAATCCTTTTTTGAGTACACTGAGATCTGAAAAAATATCCTTCCATACACGCGCCTGAATAGCTCCAACTCCTCTGGTCTCTTGAACTGATTAATAATGTACACACGCTTTTGGTAGGAAATTCGTTGGGTTGATATAAATCGACTTTCTCGCGCTTCAATTATTTGAAAGATCGCGTATGAAGCTAAAATGGAATTATCGTTAAATAATTCCCTGACGCGATTTCCAAATTGGATATAGGACCGAATGCGCTTGTCTGTGGGGGTCTTATACAGAGGAATATCGATGTTGAGGCTTCTCTTGATTCTCTTAAAGTAATCTGTTATCTTAATAAAGATTACCTCGTAATCATTATTATCAAAATATTGCTGTATAGCTTCAATTGTCGGCTTTGTGTCTACGCCGACTGGCGCGACGATGCCAAGGTATATTTCCGGGAACTCGAGTCGCTCAAGTGCGTTCTGCATATTAACCGTTAAGGCTTTGTGTGCTAAGATAGCTCGTCAATTGGAGGTTGCAGTATGAGCGAGAAGAAATCAAGCATTCGGGAGACTCGCATTGGCCTTGATTATGTGGATGCGGTTTTGAAAAGAAGCGGCCTGTATTATGCGGCTTGGCTTAGTGAGGAGCGTGGGGACGAATCTGTCGAACTGTCGAAGGTGCGTACCGAAGAGGATAATCGCGAGCACCCCACTCTGACCGTCTGAGCCGATTTAAGCCAGATGTCGTTTATCCGAACAGGCTGCGCAATTTTCTGCGCAGTCCAGCTATTCTGACGCAATAATCTTGCCTTGATGCACTTGACGCCTCGCCGCGACAGGCGTAGATACGGCCTCCAATCGCATGGGAGACCGCCGGACATGATCCGCGCCAGCATCGTAGTACTTATGGAGCGCACTTGCTGATGGCCTGACAGCCGTCACGATAGCGAGTGCGCGAAATCGGGGCCCTTTCGGGGCCTTTTTTATTGGCCGCATGAACACCAGAAGACCCTAGAAACGGACCCGAGCGAGACGCGGTCCGGATACGGAGCAAACGAGATGACACGGCAGATGACGGGCGCGGAGATGGTCGTCCAGGCGCTGATCGACCAGGGCGTCGAGCATCTTTTCGGCTATCCGGGCGGCGCCGTACTGCCGATCTATGACGAGATCTTCCAGCAGGACAAGCTCGAGCACATCCTCGTCCGCCACGAGCAGGCGGCCGGCCATGCGGCCGAGGGCTATGCGCGCTCGACCGGCAAGGTCGGCGTCGCGCTCGTCACCTCCGGCCCCGGCGCCACCAATATGGTCACGCCGCTCACCGACGCGCTGATGGATTCTATCCCGATGGTCTGCATCACCGGCCAGGTCGCGACCCATCTCATCGGCTCGGACGCCTTCCAGGAGGCCGATACGGTCGGCATCACGCGGCCCTGCACCAAGCACAACTGGCTGGTCAAGGACGTCAACGACCTCGCGCGCATCCTGCACGAGGCCTTCTATGTCGCGCGTTCCGGCCGTCCCGGCCCGGTCGTCGTCGACATCCCGAAGGACGTCCAGTTCGCGACCGGCACCTATGAGGGGCCGGCCCGCGTCGCGCACAAGACCTATCATCCGCAGGTGAAGGGCGACGACCGCGCCATCCGCGCCGCCGTCGAGATGATCGCCAAGGCGAAGCGGCCGATCTTCTATACCGGCGGCGGCGTCATCAATTCCGGACCCGAGGCGACGCGGCTGCTGCGCGAACTCGTCCGCGAGACCGGCTTCCCGATCACCTCGACGCTGATGGGCCTCGGCGCCTATCCGGCCTCGGACAAGCAGTGGCTCGGCATGCTCGGCATGCACGGCACCTTCGAGGCCAACAATGCGATGCATGACTGCGACGTCATGATCGCCGTCGGCGCGCGCTTCGACGACCGCATCACCGGCCGCCTCGACGCCTTCTCGCCGGGCTCGAAAAAGATCCAGATCGACATCGACCCGTCCTCGATCAACAAGAATGTCCGCGTCGATATCGGCATCATCGGCGATGTCGGCAGCGTTCTCAGCGAGATGCTGACAGCCTGGCGGGCCGGCAAGCATGCGGCCGAGCAGGCGGCGCTCAAGGCCTGGTGGGGCGAGATCGAGCGCTGGCGCGGCCGCAGGAGCCTCGCCTATCGCCAGAGCGGCCAGACCATCATGCCGCAATATGCGATCGAGCAGCTCTACAAGAAGACGCTCGGCCGCGACGTCTACATCACCACCGAGGTCGGCCAGCACCAGATGTGGGCGGCGCAGTATTTCGGCTTCGAGGAGCCGAACCGCTGGATGACCTCGGGCGGGCTCGGCACCATGGGCTACGGCCTGCCGGCGGCGCTCGGCGTGCAGGTCGCCCATCGCGACGCGCTGGTCATCGACATCGCCGGCGATGCCTCGATCCTCATGAACATGCAGGAGCTGTCGACGGCCATCCAGCACGAGCTGCCGGTCAAGGCCTTCATCCTCAACAACCAGTATATGGGCATGGTCCGCCAGTGGCAGCAGCTGCTGCACGGCAACCGGCTGTCGCATTCCTATACGGATGCGCTGCCCGATTTCGTGAAGCTCGCCGAGGCCTATGGCGCGGTCGGCATCCGGGCCGAGAAGGTTTCGGACCTCGACGGCGCGATCGACGAGATGATCTCGGTCAAGCGGCCGGTCCTCTTCGATTGCCGCGTCGCCAATCTCGCCAACTGCTTCCCGATGATCCCTTCGGGCAAGGCGCATAACGAGATGCTCTTGTCCGAAGATGCCACCGACGAGGCGATCGCCACCGCGATCGACGAGGAGGGCAAGGCGCTGGTCTGAGGGGAGGGTGTGCCGATGCAACTGTCATTGCCGGGCTTGACCCGGCAATCCAGTTCTCCGCGGCGCACGGACGAGCCCAGCCAAGGCTGGATTGCCGGGTCAAGCCCGGCACTGACCTCCAGAGGGGCGCAGGCGCCGGCAAGTGGAGTGGAGAAATCATCATGCAGCCCGGATCCGTCTACGCGATCAAGGAGGGCAAGGACGCCGTGGAGCAGCACACGCTGTCGATCCTGGTCGACAACGAGCCCGGCGTGCTGGCGCGCGTCATCGGCCTCTTCTCCGGCCGCGGCTACAATATCGAGAGCCTGACGGTCTCAGAAACCGAGCATCAGAAGCACCGCTCGCGCATCACGATCGTGACGACCGGCTCCGCGCAGGTGATCGACCAGATCAAGGCGCAGCTCGGCCGTCTCGTGCCGGTGCATCGCGTCATCGATCTGACCATCGACGGCAAGGCGATCGAGCGCGAGCTGATGCTCATCAAGGTGCGCGGCTCGGGCGACCATCGCTCGGAGGCGCTACGCCTCGCCGAGGCGTTCCGGGCGCGCGTCATTGATGCGACGACGGAGAGCTTCGTGTTCGAACTCACCGGCAAGACCGACAAGCTAGACCAGTTCATCGTGCTGATGCAGCCGCTCGGCCTCGTCGAGGTGTCGCGCACCGGCATCGCCGCCATCGCCCGCGGCCCCGAGGCGACCTGACCCGCCGCGGGTCCGTTGAAGCGAAGCCCCTCCGGATACTCATGGGATATCTGCCCGGGTATCCTAAGGGGAGCGCCGTGCGCGTCAAGTTCGCTCGTTGCGGCAACAGCCTCGCCGTCCGCATTCCGAAGGACCTCGCCGAGACCGCCAATCGGCTTGACCCCGTCGCTTCTTAGCGATACTGAGACGCGAACCGTACCGTACGGTACGCTGCATTGCAGCATCGATGTCGAGGGCTCCGCGGCGCTTGCGCGGGCGGAGCGGGAGTGGCGCGTGGATCTCATCGCGACGAGCGAGACACAGTCCGAGGGCCATTCGGCACGGAGAAATGCCGTGCTCGAAAGCGCGCTCGCGCTGCTCGGCGAGGGCGGGGAGCGGGCGCTGACCACGGCGGGCGTTGCGCGCGCCGCCAACTGCTCCAAGGAAAGCCTCTACAAATGGTTCGGTGATCGCGACGGGCTGCTCGCGGCCATGATCACCTTCCAGGCCTCGAAGGTGCGCGCCGAGCCGCAGCCCGTCGGCGCCACGGGGCTGCCGGCGCTCAGGGCGCAGCTCGTCGGCATCGCGACCAATCTCCTCAAGGTGCTTTCGGGCGACGTCTCGATCGCGCTCAATCGACTCGCGATCGGCAAGGCGCATCGCGACGCCGCCGATCTCGGCCAACTGGTGCTCGATCATGGCCGCAGGCCGATCGAGACCCGCCTCTCGGCGCTGCTTGAGGCCGGGCGCGATGCCGGGCTGATCGCCTTCGACGACACGCACGAGGCCTATGCGACGCTCTACGGCCTCATCGTGCGCGACATGCATGTCCGCCTGCTGCTCGGCGAGCCGAAGCAGCCGTTCTCGCCCGCCGCTCGGGCCGAGCAGGCGGTCGACCAGTTCCTGCGCCTCTTCGGCGCGATGGAAACCACCGGCCCGGCGCGGGAGCGCACCGGTTCCGGTTCACCGAACAACGCTCCAGACATCCCATAGGGAAGGACACGAAGATGCGCGTCTATTACGATCGCGATGCCGATCTCAACCTCGTCAAAGCCAAGAACGTCGCCGTCATCGGCTATGGCAGCCAGGGGCGCGCGCACGCGCTGAACCTCAACGATTCGGGCGTTCCGAACATCGCCATCGCGCTGCGTCCCGGCTCGACCACGGCGCTGAAGGCCGAGGCCGACGGCTTCAAGGTCATGTCGGTGGCCGAGGCGGCCAAGTGGGCCGACCTGATGATGATGGCGACCCCGGACGAACTGCAGGCCGAGATCTACAAGAACGAGATCGCCCCGAATATCCGTGACGGCGCCGCGATCGCCTTCGCCCATGGCCTCAACGTCCACTTCTCGCTCATCGAGCCGAAGAAGACCGTCGACGTCATCATGATCGCGCCGAAGGGCCCCGGCCACACGGTGCGCGGCGAATACCAGAAGGGCGGCGGCGTGCCGTGCCTCGTCGCCGTGGCGCAGGACGCTTCGGGCAATGCGCTCGACATCGCGCTTTCCTACGCCTCGGGCGTCGGCGGCGGCCGGTCGGGTATCATCGAGACAACGTTCCAGGAAGAGTGCGAGACCGATCTCTTCGGCGAGCAGGTCGTGCTCTGCGGCGGCCTCGTCGAGCTGATCCGCGCCGGCTTCGAGACGCTGGTCGAGGCCGGCTATGCGCCGGAAATGGCCTATTTCGAGTGCCTGCACGAAGTGAAGCTTATCGTCGACCTCATCTATGAGGGCGGCATCGCCAACATGAACTACTCGATCTCGAACACCGCCGAGTGGGGCGAGTATGTCTCGGGTCCGCGCATCATCACGCCGGAGACCAAGGCGGAGATGAAGAAGGTCCTTTCCGACATCCAGACCGGCAAGTTCACCTCGGAATGGATGCAGGAATACAAGGCCGGCGCCGCCCGCTTCAAGGCGATCCGCCGTAACAATGATCGCCACCAGATCGAAGAAGTCGGCGAGAAGCTGCGCGGCATGATGCCGTGGATCGGCAAGAACAAGCTGGTCGACAAGACCCGCAACTGATGAAGGCGGGCGGCTGCTTAGGCAGCCGCCCATCTTCTTCTTGAGAACAAGTAAAGCTGTCAGATTAGCGGTGCCGCATGCTCCGCAGAGGGCGGTTTAGAGCCTCAGCCCCATGAAGATCGTGTTCTCGACGGGCGTTTCGTAGTAAGGCGGGATGACCGCGAAGCCGAACGAGCGGTAGAGCGCCTGCGCCGCCGGCATTTCGGGCAAGGTGTCGAGGCGCATTTCGCGGTGACCGGCTGACCGTGCGGCGGCGATTGCCGCTGCGGCGAGAGCGCGGCCGACGCCGAGGCCGCGGCCCACCGGGGCGACATAGAGACGCTTCATTTCGGCGATGCCGTTACCGAGCGGCCGCATGGCGACACAGCCGATCGCATGGCCGTTCGAATCGCGGGCGAGGAGCAGGGCGCCCTGCGGCGGGGCGTATTTGCCGGGCAGTCCGGCGAGTTCGCCGGCGAAGT
>CAWZZK010000144.1:0-9497 GCA_963966455.1 Kaistia sp.
GGTTGGGCGGTGACGGTCAGCCAGACGCCCATCACCTTCATGGGATATCTCCGGTCGCAGCGGACCCTTCTGGTGCCGCTCGCCGTCGTCCTGGCGCTGCTGTTCGGCTTGCTGGCCCTGCTCTGGCTGCGCCAGCGGCTGTCGATTGCCGGCGAGTTCCGCGCGGCGGTCCGGAGGGGCGAGATTGCGGCGCATTACCAGCCGGTGGTCGACCTCGCCACCGGAGCCTGCGTTGGGGCGGAGGCGCTGGCGCGCTGGCGCCGACCCGACGGCAGCCCCGTCTCGCCCGAGATCTTCATTCCGATGGCCGAGCGGGCGGGGCTCATCGGCAAGGTCAGGGCACAGATCGTCGCGGCCATCGTCCGCGACCTCGGCCGCTGGCTGAAGAGCAATGCCGAGGTCCATATCAGCGTCAATCTCAGCGCCTCCGAGCTGACCTCGGACAGCATCCTGCACGAGTTCGAGGAGGCTTTTGGCCAGTCCGGGGTCGATTGCCGGCAGATCTGGCTCGAGGTGACCGAGACCGGCATCATCGACATGGCCGAGGCGCGGCCGACACTCGTCGAACTCCGCCGCCGCGGCCATCGGCTCGCCATCGACGACTTCGGAACGGGGTATTCGGGCCTCAGCTATCTGCAGCAGCTGCAGGTGGACATCCTCAAGGTCGACCGCTGCTTCGTGGAGGTCATCGGGTCCGACGCCGCGACGCGCGACGTGACCGAACTGGTGATCGACCTCGCGCACCAGCTCGATCTCGCCGTCGTCGCCGAGGGCGTCGAGACGGAAGCGCAGGCGAATTATCTGCGCGAAAGGGGCGTCGCCTATGCGCAGGGCTGGCTGTTTGCGCGCGCGCTGCCGGCCGACGCCTTCCTCGTCTTCTGGTCGAACCAGCCCCGGCGCGCGGACCTGCCCTGAACGGTTCCGGTCGCGACCGCGGTCCCGCCGTCAGGCGGCGGGCCGGCCGGCGACGCCTGGCGCGAGGCCCGTCGCCGCGTGATAGGCGGCGCCGTAGCTCGCGACCTTGGCGTCCTGCCAGGAGGGCGCGAGGAAGGTGATGCCCTGCGGCATGCCGTCCGAGCGGAAGCCGTTCGGAACCGCCATGCCGCAGAGGCCCATCAGGTTCACGAAATTCGTGTAGATGCCGAGCTGCGCGTTGAGGCGGATCGGGTCGGCCAGGATTTCGGCCTTCGTATAGATCGTCGGCGTCGTCGGCACGACGAGCACATCGATATCGGCCCAGGTGGCGCGCGTGTCGCGCTTCAGCGCCGCCACCTTGTGGATCGCCGCGAACACGTCCTTGGCCGTGTGGTCCGAACTCGTCTCGAGGATCGACAGCGTCACCGGATGGATATGGTCGCGGTGCGCGGCGACGACCTTGTCCATGGCGATCGCCCGTTCGGCGATGAACGGCCCGCCATAGAGCAGCTTCTGCGTCTCCTCGAAGGGGGTGAAATCGACTTCGACCCTGGTGCCGCCCATCGCCTCCAGCCGCGCGACGGCGGCCGCGAACAGCTTCTCGGCCTCGACATCGCCGAAGAAGCGCAGCGCCGTGCCGGCCGGGATGCCGAAGCGGAACTTCGGCGGGATCGGGGTGATGGCGAGATCGACCGCATCGGCCTCTGGTTTGGAGAACTCGTAGCTCGGATCATATCCGCCCATGCGGCGTCCGACGGCGACCGCGTCCGCCGTCGTCAGCGCGAAGACGGTCATCGTCTCGGCTGATTTAAGGCTGCCGCCGCCCGAGACGGACGAATTGGAGATGAAGCCCGGCGTCGGCTTCAGCCCGACGATGTTGTTGAAGGCGGCCGGCACGCGGCCCGAGCCCGCGGCGTCGTTGGCGACCGAGAAGCTGACGAGGCCGGCCGCGACCGAGACGCCCGAGCCGGAGGACGAGCCGCCGGAAATGAAGTCCTCGCCGAACACCGACGAGCAGGCGCCATAGGGCGTGCGCACGCCGACAAGGCCGATGCCGAACTGGTCCATATTGACCTTGCCGAGGCAGAGCGCGCCACTCTCGATCAGCCGGTTGATCGCCTGTCCCGTCGTCTCCGGCCAGTATTCCATCTCGGGCAGTGCATTCGTCGTCGGCATGCCGGGGACGTCGTTGCAGTCCTTCACCGAATAGGGGATGCCCCAGAGCGGATCGTCGGTCGGCCCGCCCGCCTCCAGCGCCGCCGCCTGCGCCATCACCGTCTCGCGCGGCGCGAGATGGATCCAGACATGGTCGTCGCCGCGCGCCGCGATGCGGTCATAGCAGGCTGCGACCACCGCCGAAGGCGTCAGGCCGCCGGTCCGATAGAGGCGGGCGAGCGTCGCGATCTCGAGCGAGCCCGTTGCGGGCGACCAGGTTTCGGTCGGAACATGGGTCATTTCTACAGGCTCCGGATGGCTGGTCGGGCTTCACCTCTCCCAGAGGGAGAGGTCGACGCGCACAGCGCGGCGGGTGAGGGGTTACGGGCTATCCGGAGAGGGCGAAACCCCTCACCCGGACCTTCGGTCCGACCTCTCCCCATGGGAGAGGTGAAGGACGGCCGGCTGTGCAGAGTTGCCTTCAACCGGCCCCGGCCAGCGCCGCCTCGACGGCGGCGATCGGGGCGGTGGTGCCGAAGAGCCCGCTGCCGAAGCGGGTGATGTTCATGATCGTCTCGTGGCCGCCGGCAAGGTCGGTCGCGGTGCCGTCCTCGAGCAGCAGGCATTCGAGGCCGAGATCATTGGCGGCGCGCATCGTGGCGTGCACCGCGCCCTCTGTGCGAAGGCCGGCGACGACGAGATTGGCGATGCCGCGCTGCTCGACAAGGAAGCCGAGATCGGTGCCGATAAAGGCGTTGTCGCCGGCATGGTCGATGACCGGCTCGCCGGGATGCGGGGCGAGCGGCGCGACGATCTCCCAGCCATCGCTGCCGCGCGCCAGGATGCGGTCGAGCGGGCGGGCGGCGTTGCGGATGGCCGTGACGCGCGGCAGACCGACCAGCGGATCGAAGCCGCGGCGGCCATGCAGCACGAAGCCGCCGGCGGCCCGCCAGCGATCGAGTAGGGGTACGAGAGCAGAGACGACGGGGTCGGCGCCGGTCTCGGCGACCGCTTCGTTCTGGAAGTCGATCAGGAACAGCGCGCTGTCTTCCATCGACCAGCCGCCGGTATAGGGCCAGGCATAGGGACGCGATGCGACGGGATTGAAGCGGCTCATTGCGCGGCCTCCGCGATCAGGCCGATGACCGAGCGGGCCGGGCGCACGGCGCCCCAGCGGCCGCCATGGGCCGCGAGCACGGCGAGCATGCCCTCGTGGTTCGCCGTCTCGACGGCATTGGTGCCGTCGGCAACGAGCACGCAGTCATAGCCGAGATCGGCGCCGTCGCGGACGGTGGACTGGACGCAGCAATCGGATGTCACGCCTGCGACGATGAGCGCCTCGATGCCGCGGGCGCGCAGGATCTGGTCGAATTCGGTGGCGTGGAACGAGCTCTTGCCCGGCTTGTCGACGACGATCTCGCCCTCGCGCGGGAGAAGCTCCGGGATGATGTCGTGGCCCGGATCGCCGCGCGTCAGCGCGCGTCCGCCCGGCGTCTCGTCGCCGATGCCGACGCCATGTGCGCGGCTGCGCCACTGCTTCACCGGGTTCAGGTCCGAGAGATCCGGGCGATGCCCTTCGCGGGTGTGGATGATGGTCATGCCGGCGGCGCGGGCGGCGGCGAGCAGTTCGGCGATCGGGCCGATCGGCTTGCGCGTGTTCTCGACGCTCTGGCCGAGCCGGTCGATCCAGCCGCCGGGGCCGCAGAAATCCGTCTGCATGTCGATGACGACCAGCGCCGTGCGGGCGAGGTCGAGCGGGCCGGCGATCGGCCAGGGCGTCGTTTCGGCAGTCTCGTTCATCGGACCCTTCAGGAGCGGATGGCGGCTTCGGTCTTGGCGTCGAAGACATGGACGCGCGCGGCCTCGACCGTGAGGCCGATGCGCTGGCCGGACTTCACGGCGAGCGTGCCGTCGAGCACGGCGCGAAGCCGTGTCCGCGCGCTCGACATCTCGTCGCCTTCGGAGGTGACGTCGCTCGCGACGACGGCGCCGGCGTCGAGATCGACATGGACCAGCAGGCTGGCGCCGAGATCCTCGACGAAGGCGACGCGGCCGCAGAGCCGGCCCGGCGCGGCCGGATCGTCCTCGGCGATCTGCAACGCCTCGGGGCGGATGCCGGCGACGACGGCCCGGCCGTCGCTGGAGCCGAGCGCCGGGCGCTCGGCGAGCGCGGCGGCATCGAGCGGCACGACGACCTGTCCGAGGAGGAGGGCGGGGCCGCCATCGGCGCGCCCGACCGTGCCGGCGAGAAGGTTCATCGGCGGCGAGCCGATGAAGCCGGCGACGAAGAGATTGGCCGGCGCATCATAGAGGCGGCGCGGCTCGGCGAGCTGCTGCAGCACGCCCTTGTTCATCACGGCGACGCGGTCGCCCATCGTCATCGCCTCGACCTGGTCATGCGTGACATAGATCGTCGTGACGCCGGTCATCTTCTGCAGTCGGGCGATCTCGGCGCGCATCTGGCCGCGCAGCCTTGCATCGAGATTGGAGAGCGGCTCGTCCATGAGATAGGCCTTGGGCGAGCGCACCAGCGCCCGGCCCATGGCGACGCGCTGGCGCTGGCCGCCCGAGAGCTTGCCCGGCTTGCGGCCGAGATAGTCGCCGAGCTCCAGGAGTTCCGCCGTCTCGCGCACCTTGCGGTCGATCTCCGCCTTGTCGGCGCCGCGCACCTTGAGTCCGAAGCCGATATTCTCGGCGACGGTCAGATGCGGGTAGAGCGCATAGGACTGGAACACCATCGCGATGTTGCGTTCGCGCGGCGCGAGATCGTTGGCGACTTCGCCGTCGATGCGCAGTTCGCCGTCGGAGATTTCCTCGAGCCCCGCGATCATGCGCAGCGCCGTCGACTTACCGCAGCCCGACGGCCCGACCAGCACCAGGAACTCGCCATCGGCGATGGTGAGGTCGAGCGCATTCACGGCGATCTGGCCGTCGTCGTAACGCTTGGTGACGCGGTCGAATACGATCTCGGCCATCGGGTCCTTGCTCTCCGTCAATTCACAAAATGCCACAGGAACGGACAGGCTGTCAAAGACCTAGCGTGCTGAACTATCTACCAGATTTTTCTCCGCTGATCGTCAAAGGACGACCATCATGTTCGATTTTGTGCGTTCCGTAGCACCTCAACCAGCGCCGCCACCATCGCCTCGGAGGTCTCCAGGCGCTCGGCCTCCGTCGCGAAGCCGAGGGCGAGCGCCCCGGCCGCGACGGCGAGGCCCGCCGCGCGGCAGGAGGCATGGATCTCGCGCGCGCCGGTCGCGGCCCTGATCGCAGCGGCATTGTCGGGTCGAACACCGGAGCCCGGCATGACCGAAATTCGTGCAGCCGCCTGTTTCACGAGCGCCGCCAGCTCCGGCAGCGCGTCGCCGGCCTTCGCCGCGCCGCCCGAGGTCAGGATGCGTTCGAAGCCGAGGGCGACGGCCGTTTCCAGCGCCGAGGCCCGGTCGGGGACAAGGTCGAAGGCGCGGTGAAGCGTGCGGCCGAGACCTTCGGCATGGGCGGCGAGGCGGGAGAGCAGTTCTTCGTCCAGCGCGCCGCCCGGCTCGCTGGCGCCGAGCACGACGCCGGCGAGGCCCGCTTCCCGGACCGCGTCGATCTCGCGCCGCATCTGGTCGATCTCGGCCGGGGTGAAGACGAAATCGCCGGCGCGCGGCCGGATCATCGCATAGACGGGGACCGGCGCCCGCGCGGCCAGCGTCATCAGTCCGGGGGAGGGCGTCAGGCCGCCAAGCGCGAGCGCGCTGCAGAGCTCGATCCGGTCGGCGCCGCCAGCGATCGCGGCGATGAGGCCGTCGGCGCCGTCGACGCAGATCTCGAGCGTGACGGCGCTCATGCGCCCTCGTCGCTTTCGAGCGCCAGCATCGCCGCGCCGATGAGGCCGCTGGCGCCGCGTGTCGTTCCGGGGACCACCAGCGGCCCTGGATAGCGTGCGAGGACGCGGGCGCGCACCGCCTCGTCGAGACGGGCGAAGAGCCGTTCCTCCGACGAGAGGCCGCCGCCGATCGGGATCAGCGACGGGCCGAGCGTGTTGACGATCATCGCGAGCGGCCCGGAAACGAGATCGACGAAGGCGTCGATGGTCCGCGCCGCCTGCGGATCGCCGGCATGCCAGGCGGCGGTGATGTCCTTGCTGGTCACCGTCTCGCCCGCGAGGCCGAGATGGATGCGCTCCAGCCCGCGCGCCGAGCCATAGGTATCGACGCAGCCCGTCTGCCCGCAGCCGCAGGCGATGAGCGGAATGCCGCGCACGCGCACCGCATCGGCGAGCACCGGGCCGTGGCCCCATTCCCCGGTGACGCCATGGGCGCCGCGCACGAGGCGGCCATTGACGACGAGCCCGCCGCCGACGCCGGTGCCGAAGATCGCGCCGAAGACGACCGGCAGGCCGCGCCCGGCGCCGACCGTCGCCTCTGCGAGCGCGAAGCAGTCGGCGTCGTTGCCGACGCGGACCGGCACGCCCAGCCGCTCGGAAAGCTCCGTGGCGATCACATGGCCGGTGATGGCCGGGACATTGGCGGCGCTGGCGATGCCGGTCGCCGGGTCCACCGTGCCGGCGATCGAGATGCCGATCCGGTCCGCGCCGCCGGCCCCGGCGACGAGGCCCGCGACGGCTGCCGCAAAGGAATCGAAGCTGTCATGCGGCGTCGGGCGGGTGGCCCGGCCGCTGATCGCCCCGTCGGACCCGACGCGGGCGATCTCGATCTTGCTGCCGCCGATATCGAAGGCGACCGTCCGTTGGTTCATGGGGTTCCGCCGATTGCCGCCAAATTCTGCCCGGCCAAGTCTTGTTTGGCGAAGTCCTGCCTGAGGCCGCCGATATAGACGTCGCGGATCGCGAGCGCATCGGAGAGATGCACGAAATCGGCGCGCGCTCCCGGGCCGATGCGGCCATGCGTGCGGTCGATGCCGAGCGCCATGGCCGGATAGGACGAGGCCATGGCGAGCGCCTCGTCGCGCGCGATGCCGACGGTGTCGATCATGAAGCGGATGGCGGTGATCATGTCGAGATCGGAGCCGGCCAGCGTGCCGTCGTCAAGAGTCAGCTTGCCGCCGCCGCGCGTGATGGTGCGGCCGCCGAGCGTGATCGTCCGAAGGTCGGAGCCGACCGTCGACATGGCATCGGTGACGAGATAGATGCGCGCCGGCCCGGCCTTGGCGCGCAGCGCCGTCGCGATGGCGCCGGGATGGACGTGGAAGCCGTCGGCGATCAGCCCGCACCAGACATCGCCCGAATCGAGCACCGCGCCGACGAGGCCGGGGCTGCGATGGCCGAGCTGGCTCATGGCGTTGAAGAGATGCGTCGCGAAGCGTGCGCCGGCCGAGAAGGCGGCCCGGGCGACTTCGTAGGATGCGTCGCTATGACCGATCGCGACATGGATGCCCCCCGCGGCGAGGCGCGCGATCTGCGCCGGCGGAACGGTCTCCGCCGCGACTGTGGTCAGCACATGCGCGATGCCGGTCGAGGTCAGCCGCTCGAGATCGCTCTCCTCCATCGGGCGGATGAGGTTCGGATCATGGGCGCCCTTGCGCGCGACCGAGAGATGCGGCCCCTCGATATGGATGCCGAGGCAGCCCGGAACATCTTCGGCGATGGCGTCGCGGACGGCGGTGATGGCCGCCGCGGTCACGGCGGGGCGGTCGGTGATCAGCGTCGGCAGCAGCGCGGTGGTGCCGAAGCGCGCATGGGCGGCGCAGATCGCGCGGACGCCCTCGACCGTCGTCGCGTCATTGAGGAGCGCGCCGCCGCCGCCATTCACCTGCAGGTCGACGAAGCCGGGGGCGATGAGCCCGCCATCGAGCATGATCCGCTCGGCGTTCTCCGGCAGCGATCCCGGCGCGGCCGTGCCGGCGATGGTTCCCCCATCGACGAGCACCGCGACATCGCCGAGGCGGCGCATCCCGTCGAAGACCTCGGCGCCGATATAGGCCTTGAGGCTGGTCATTTACGCTGTTCCTTGCTGTTGGCGCCCGGTCAGACCGTTTCCGTCACCTTCTTCAGGTGGCGCGGCTGATCAGGATTGTAGCCACGGGCCACCGAAACCGCTTCGACGAAGCGATAGAAGGAAAGGCCGATCGAGATCGGATCGGTGAGGGCGTGGCCGGTCGGCGCGATCGGGAGGCGCGGGCCCGGCACGTCGGCGGCGGTCGCCGCGAAGACCTTGGCGCCGCGCTGGTGCAGCGCCGAAACGGTCGCGACGAGGCTCGGCGCCGCCGCGTCGTTCGGGATGAAGGCGAGCAGCGGGAAGAACTCGTCGACCAGCGAGACCGGACCATGCTGCAACTCGGCGCCGGAATAGGCTTCGGCATGCAGGATCGCCGTCTCCTTGAATTTCAGCGCCGCTTCGAGGGCGATGGCGAAGCCGGGGCCGCGGCCGATCGTGTAGAGCGACTTGGCGCTGACGAAGGTTTCGAGCGCCGGGCTCCAGTCGCAGGCGAGCGCCGCTTCCAGCCGGTCGGGGAGGGCGGCGAGCGCGGCCTTGAGCTCCTCGTCCTCGCGCCAGGCGGCGAGGATGGCGAGCGCGCCGACCACCGCCGTCACGAAGGACTTCGTCGCCGCGACGCTCTTTTCCGGCCCGGCGCGGAGCGGAATGAAGCCGTCGACGCGGGTCGCGAGCGGCGCGTCCTCGACATTGACGAGCGAGAAGGTGGTGGCGCCCGCCGCCTTCACGGCGTCCATCAGCGCGACGATGTCCGGGCTCTTGCCCGATTGCGAAATGCCGAGCGCAGCGGCGCCGGCGAGGCGCAGCGGCGCGCCATAGATGGAGGCGACCGAGGGGCCGAGCGAGGCGACCGGCGTGCCGGCCGTGATCTCGCAGGCATATTTGAAGAAGGTCGCGGCATGGTCGGACGAGCCGCGCGCCACCGTCACGATCACCTTCGGATCGAGCGCCCGGAGCCGCGCGCCCGCTTCCGCGATGGCGCCGGCCGATCCGGAGAGAAGCCGGCGGACGGCGGTCGGCGCCTCGTCGATCTCGGCGCGCATCAGCGTGGTGGTCATGGCGTCATCCTTGGCTTTTCTGGTGGGTCGGGCTGGCCGGGCCGGCATCGGTACCGGCTCCGGTCGGCGAAAGGCTGAGTTCGGCGACGAAGTCGCAGGCATCGCCGCGATAATGCGAGCGCGTGCATTCGACGACGCTGCCGTCGGGGAGATAGGCGATGCGCTCGATGGCGACGGCGGCGGAGCCGGGCGACGCCTCGAGCAGCCGCGCCTCGCTCTCGCCGAGCGAAACGGCCGCGAGCCGCTGCACGGCGCGGACGGGCTGCATGCCGGCGCCGGCGAGCGCGTCATAGAGCGACGCGCCGACCTTGGCCGGGTCGGGAATGGCCGTCGCGGGAACGATGGCGCGCTCGATGGCAACCGGATCGCCGTCGACGAGGCGAAGGCGCGTCAGCCGCGTCACCGCCGCACCGGTCGCGATGCCGAGCAG
>CAWZZK010000145.1:0-6898 GCA_963966455.1 Kaistia sp.
TGGCCGAACTTGCGCCCGAGATAGAGCAGGATCGCACCCGACTCGAACACCGAGATCGGCGCATTGCCCGGCCCCTCGGGATCGATGATCGCCGGCATGCGGTTGTTCGGCGCGATCTTGAGGAAGTCCGGCTTGAACTGGTCGCCCTTGCCGATATTGACGAACTTGATCTCGTAGGGAACGCCGAGTTCCTCGAGCATGATCGAGATCTTCTTGCCGTTCGGGGTCGGCCAGAAATGGAGTTCGATCGGCTTCACCTGCTCTGCCGCCATCATTGCCTCGCTCACGGAATGGATGCCGGCAGGGCGCCGGCAGGGGATGGTGCCGGCCAAAGGCCGACGGGAACGGACGGTAACATCAGCATCCCGCAATCGCCGCCGGCCCGCAAGGCCGCGCGGCGGCGAGGCCTCACTCGAGGCCGAGCTTCCGCTTCAAGATTTCGTTGACGGCCTGCGGGTTGGCCTTTCCGCCCGACGCCTTCATGATCTGGCCGACGAACCAGCCGGCGAGCGTCGGCTTGACCTTGACCTGCTCCACCTTGTCGGGATTGGCGGCGATGATGTCGTCGACGACCTTCTCGATCGCGCCGGTATCGGTCACCTGCTTCAGACCGCGCGCCTCGACGACCGCCTTCGGATCGCCGCCTTCGCTCCAGACGATCTCGAACAGGTCCTTGGCGATCTTGCCGGAAATGGTGCCGTCGGCGATCAGGTCGATGATGGCGCCGATCTGCGCCGCCGAGACGGGGCTCGCCGTGATATCGAGGCCGTCGCGGTTGAGGCGCGCAGCGAGTTCCTGCGTCACCCAGTTGGCGGCGATCTTGGGATCGCGCCCCTTGGCGACCGCCTCGTAGAACTCGGCGACATCCTTCTCGAGCACGAGAACGCCCGCGTCATAGGCCGAGAGGCCGTAATCCGTGACGAAGCGGGCCTTCAGCGCATCGGGAAGCTCGGGCAGCGAGCCGGCGATCTCCTCGACCCAGGCCTCGTCGAGAACGAGCGGCAGGAGATCGGGATCGGGGAAATAGCGATAGTCGTGCGCCTCTTCCTTGGAGCGCATGGAGCGGGTCTCGCCCTTGTTGGCGTCGTAGAGCCGCGTCTCCTGGTCGATCGTGCCGCCATCCTCGATGATCGCGATCTGGCGGCGCGCCTCATAGTCGACCGCCTGGCCGACGAAGCGGATCGAGTTGACGTTCTTGATCTCGCAGCGCGTGCCGAGCGGCTCGCCGGGACGGCGCACGGAGACATTGACGTCGGCGCGCATGGAGCCTTCGTCCATGTTGCCGTCGCAGGTGCCGAGATAGCGCATGATGGTGCGCAGCTTCGAAAGATAGGCCTTGGCTTCCTCGGACGAGCGGAGGTCCGGCTTCGACACGATCTCCATCAGCGCGACGCCGGAGCGGTTCAGGTCGACGAAGCTCATGGTCGGATGCTGGTCGTGCAGCGACTTGCCGGCATCCTGTTCGAGATGCAGCCGCTCGATGCCGATCGTGATCGTCTCGCCGCTTTCGAGGTCGATCGTGATCTCGCCCTCGCCGACGATCGGCTGCTTGTACTGCGAGATCTGATAGCCCTGCGGCAGGTCGGGATAGAAATAGTTCTTCCGGTCGAACACCGAGCGGTGGTTGATCGCCGCCTTGAGCCCGAGGCCGGTCCGCACCGCCTGCGCCACGCATTCGCGGTTGATCACCGGCAGCATGCCCGGCATCGCCGCATCGACGAGACTCACATGCGAATTCGGCGCGCCGCCGAACTCGGTCGAGGAGCCGGAGAAGAGCTTGGCGTTGGAGAGGACCTGCGCATGCACCTCCATGCCGATCACCACCTCCCAATCCCCGGTGGCGCCGGCAATCAGCTTCTTCGGGTCGGCAGGGCGGGCATGGGCGTTCATCGGCATGGTCCTTCGGATCGTCTCCCGGTTGGGTTAGTGAATCTCGCGCCGCTCCGCAAGGGAACGCGCGGCATTGCGGCTCTCCGGCCGCGGCGCCCGCCGCGCGCTCAAGCAGCCGGTCAGTCGATGAAGTCGCCGCAGCGCGGCGCCGGCTTGTCGCCCCAGGGCATGATGGGAACGCTGGAGATCGAGTTCTTGGGGCTGCCGTCGACCAGCTTGTCGGAATAGACGAGATAGACCAGCACGTTACGCTTCGGGTCGCAGCCGCGGACGATCTGCATCTTCTTGAACCAGAAGGAGCGGCGCTGGCGGAACATCTCGTCGCCCTGGCCGATCTTCTCCTTGAAGCTGATCGGACCGACCTGGCGGCAGGCGAGCGAGATGTCCGAGGTCTCCTCGGCGAGGCCGAGCATGCCGGAGACACCGCCGCGCTCGGGCGCGGCGAAGTGGCAGGCGACGCCCTCGACCTCGGGATCGTCGATGCCGTAGACGGCGATCTTGTCGTTGGGGGTCACCCACTTGAAGGTCGTCGACTCCTTGAAGATGAGGTCCGGCCCATCGGCGAGCGCCGGCGCCGCTCCGAAGGCGGCAATGACGGCGGCGGCGCAGATGGCGGCGAGCGGGCGGCGCATGGGCATCTCCCCTGTTGAGGCCGAGCGCAATATAGGCACGCCGCCGGCCGGCCGCAGGGACTTTTACGCCGGAAGGCCGCGCAGCAAACGGTCGCGGCGCATCCAGCGGCCGACCAGCATGACCGAGGTCGCCGCGAGGCCCGACAGAAGGCCGATCCAGATGCCGAGGCCGGCGAGGCCGAAGGCGAAGGCGAGCGACAGGCCGATGCCGAGCCCGATGCACCAGTAGCCGACCGCGGCATAGATCATCGGCACGCGCGCATCGTGCAGCCCGCGCAGCATGCCGGCCGCCATCACCTGCGCGCCATCGAACACCTGGAACAGCGCCGCGATGCCGAGGAAGGAGACCGCGAGCGTCATCACCTGCGCATTGGCCGGGTCGTGGCGATCGAGGAAGATGCCCGCGAGCAGCTCCGGGATCGAGAAGATCAGCAGCGCGGTGCAGCACATGAAGGCGGTGCCGAGCACGAAGGGGGTCCAGCCTGCGCGCGTGATCGCCGCGCGGTCGCGGGCGCCGAAGGCATAGCCGACGCGGACGGTCGCCGCCTGCGAGAAGCCGAGCGGCACCATGAAGCAGACCGCCGCGAACTGGATGGCGATGGCATGCGCCGCCACCGCCTCGGCCCCGATCAGGCCCATCACGAAGACGGCCGCGTTGAACACCGTCGCCTCCAGCGCCACGGCGACGCCGATCGGGAGGCCCAGCGCGACGAGGCTGCGGAACTGGCCGAAGTCGAAGCGCCAGAAATGGCCGAAGATATGGTAGCGGCGAAAGCGCGGATGCAGGACGCAGACGGCTGCCATGCCGCCGAACATCGTCAGCGCCGAGATGGTCGAGCCGATGCCGGCGCCGAGAATGCCGAGCCGCGGCATGCCGAGTTCGCCGAACACCAGCGCCCAGACGGCGAGTGCGTTGACGAGGAGGCCGACGACGCCGATCACCAGCGACCAGGCCGGCCGCTCCAGCGCGACGACGAAGGAGCGCAGCACCAGATAGAGCAGCATCGGCAGCATGGCCCATTGCAGACCGCGCATATAGTGGCTGGCCTCGCGGGCGAGATCGGGCTCCTGGCCGATGGCGAGCAGGATCGGCTCGGCGTTCCAGAGCAGCAGCCAGAAGGGCACGGTGATGGCGAGCGCCATCCAGAAGCCCTGGCGGACCATGTCGCGCACCGCGCGCACGGAATGGCGCTTCTCGCCGCGCTTCTTGGCGATCATCGGCGAGACGGCCGAGATCATGCCGATGCCGAAGATCAGCATGGCGAAATAGAGATTGGTGCCCAGCGCGCCGGCGGCGAGCTCGCGCGAGCCCAGCCAGCCGATGCAGACGATGTCGGTGACGTTGATCACCGTCTGAGCGAGATTGGTCAGGATCAGCGGCAGCGCCAGCGTGATCGTGGCGCGGGCCTCGTCGAACCAGGGGCGTAGCAGGCTTTCCCGCGCGAATGTGGCGGTCGGGGCGGTCATGGCAAACTCGGAAATGGCAATCGCGCCCGGGGGAGCGCGGAATGATCGCCTAATAGGCATATTGCGCACAGCTTGACCACTCAAAGCTTTGAATGGCCGCCATCACGCGCAAGAATGCAACACCGACGCGCATCGCCGGTGGGTGAATGCCGTCACAGAAGTGACCGCGGCGCTTCGCGATGGTAAGAGCATCCTTGCCCCGACGCCCCATTGTTGAGCCGCCTGAGAGACCGGACGATGCGTGTTCCGAGTATGCCTCCCCGCGTCGCGCTAGCGGCCATCATCCTTCTCGCCTTTGCCGGCATCGCCGAGGCGGCCTCGCCGGCCTGCCGCGCGCTGGAGGCGCAGCTTTCCAGCCTCCAGAAGAAGAGTTCGCGCGCCGCCGCCTTCGACGGCGCCGCCAGCAAGCAGCGCGCCGCGATCGCCTCGGCCGAGGGGCAGGCCCGGCGGGCCGGCTGCTTCGGCGGCGGGCTGTTCGTGCGCGACCAGTCCGGCTCGGCGCAGTGCCGCGCGCTCGTCTCCTCGATCGGCAAGATGAAGGCCAATCTCGCCAAGCTCGACCGCGGCAGCCGCGTCTCCGGCGGCGGCTCCGGCGCCTCGCGCGAGGCCATCCTGCGCCAGCTCGGCGTCAATAACTGCGGCCCGCAATATGCGAGCTATGTCGCGCAGCCGCAGCAGCGCGGCTTCCTGCAGCGCCTGTTCAATCCCGATCCGCTGCCGCGCCAGTCCGATGTGGCGGTGGTCCCGGCCCGGCCGGTGACGCGCGACACAGCGCGGCGGCAGGACTATGACGGCAGCAGCGGCTATGATCTCGGCTTCGGCGGCGGCAACTATCGCACGCTCTGCGTCCGGACCTGCGACGGCTATTATTTCCCGATCAGCTACACGACCCGCGCCGGCAATTTCCAGACGGACCAGCAGGTCTGCCAGCAGATGTGCCCCGGCACCGAGGTGGTGCTCTATGCCCACCGCAATCCGGGCCAGGATTCGACGCGGGCGCTTTCGACGGTCGACAAGTCGCCCTATGCCGACCTTCCCAACGCCTTCGCCTATCGGTCGAGCTACAATCCCGGCTGCACCTGCGGCAAGTCCTCGGCGCTCGACATCGTCGCCGGCGGCTACAGCCCGGCGGCGATCGGTCCCTATTCGGCGGCGCTGGCACCCGTGCCCGGCGCCCGGCCCGAGCAGGGCGAGGATCCCGAGACGCTCGCCAACCGCCGCGGCCAGTTCGATCCCGGCGAGATCGGCAAGCCCAATATCGCGACGCCGGTGGCCTCGCTTACGACCCCTGTGCCGACGGTGACGTCTGGCGGGCCTGTGCGGCGAGTCGGTCCTTCGTATTACTACGCCCAATGAGCGGCAGCAGACCGGCCAGCTCCGGCCCATGGTCGAGGCCGGTCAGCGCGCGGCGGAGCGGCATGTAGAGCGCCCGCCCCTTGCGCCCGGTCGCGGCCTTCACGGCCTCGGTCCAGAGTTTCCAGGTCTCCGCGCCGAAGGGCTCCGGCGGCAGCAGCCGCTCGGCCTCGGCGAGAAGCGGGGCGTCCTCGGGTGAGAGCTCGGACGGCGGCAACGGCCCGGTCACGATCCTCCACCAGTCGGCCGCGTCCGCGACGCGCACGACATTTCCGCGCACGGCCAGCCAGAAGGCCTCGCCGCCGCCGACGCTCATTGCCGCCAGCCGCTCGCTGACCGCCTCATAGGGAAGCGCATGCACGAGCCGCGCATTGAGCCCGTCGAGATCGGCGGGATCTAAGCGGGCCGGCGAGCGCGAGACGATCGAGAGATCGACGAGCGCCGCCAGCGCGCCGAGATCGGCGGCGGGCTCGATCGGCGCCGAGGTTCCGAGCAGGACGGCGAGCGAGGCGACGGCCATCGGTTCGTAGCCGGCTTCCGCGAGCGAACCGAGCGAGAGCGCGCCGGTGCGCTTGGAAAGGCCCTCGCCGCTGGCTGTGGTGAGCAGGTTCACATGGCCGAAGACCGGCGCCACGGCACCGAGCGCCTCGAAGAGCTGGATCTGCACGCCGGTATTGGTGACGTGGTCGTCGCCGCGGATGATATGCGTGATGCCGAAGGCGATGTCGTCGAAGACGGAAGGCAGCGTATAGAGGAAGCTGCCGTCCTCGCGGATCAGCACCGGGTCGGACAACGAGGCGATGTCCACGGTCTCCTCGCCGCGCACGAGGTCGCTCCATCGCACCAGCCGTGCCGTGTCGTCGAGGCGGAAGCGCCAATGCGGCCGCCGTCCCTCGGCTTCGAGCCGCGCCCGATCCGCCTCGGTGAGCTTCAGCGCCGCGCGGTCATAGATCGGCGGCAGGCCGCGGGCCATCTGCCGCTTGCGGCGATAGTCGAGCTCCTCGGCGGTCTCATAGGCGGGATAAAGCCGGCCCGAGCGCTTCAGCGCCTCGGCGGCCGCCTGATGGGCGCTCGCATGCTCGGACTGGCGCTCCAGCCGGTCGACCGTGATGCCGAGCCAGGCGACATCGCGCAGGATCGCTTCGGCGAAGCGCTCCTCGGAGCGCTCGCGATCGGTGTCGTCGAGCCGCAGCACGAAGCGGCCGCCATGGCGCAGCGCATAAAGCGCGTTGAACAGCGCCGGCCGCGCATTGCCGATATGGAGATAGCCGGTCGGCGACGGCGCGAAACGGACCGTGACGGGATGGTCGGACATGGGCTCGGGCGTTCTCTTCACTGTGCCAGCGGTGTAGCCATCCCCCTCCGGACACGCAACCACGGCCTGATCGGAGAGGGCACGCGCCTCTCCTCCAAGGAAGAGCCCCCTCCCTAACCTCCCCCGCTGCGCGGGAGAGGGGTCCCGCCGTGCACGCTGATGCGGCCTCGCGATACATCGAGCGCCCACCAACCGGAGTGCCGGCCGCGCCAGAGCCCTCTCCCCCCTTGTGGGGGAGAGC
>CAWZZK010000146.1:0-57113 GCA_963966455.1 Kaistia sp.
GTCGCGCCGCCCGGAGGCAAGCCGCATCACCGCTGCGCTCGATCTGCTCACGGAGGCGCGCGCGCTGCTGCCGGAACTGATGGTCGCCCCAGGCGCAGATGCCGCCGCTTCGGCGCGGCTCGCAGCGGTCGCCGCCCGGCGCGGCGGCGGCGGTGTCTCCGGGCCGCCCGCGAATGATGGCGAGACGGATGCACCGGACGGCGCTATCGCCCGCATCGAAACGCTGGCAGCGAGGGTGGCATGAGCCGTCGCACCCCGCTCTCCGCCGTGCTTGCGCTGGTGATGGCGCTCTCCGCCTGTACCTCGCATATGCTGGCCGAGGCGCCTTCCGATCCGGCAGAGCCCTGGAAGCCGGCGGCGAGCGCCGGCGCAGTGCCCGTCGAGGGTTACGGCGTGGCGCCGCGCCCGGAAGTGGCGGTGCTGCAGCCGACGCCGGGCATCGACGCGGAGAAGACCTATGGCCTCGCCGAACTCATCGATATCGCGCAGAGCGAGAACCCGCTGACGCAGCTCGCCTGGCAGCAGGCGCGGCAGGCGGCGCTCGCCGCCGGCATGGTCGAGGCGACCTATCTCCCCTTCATCGCGGCGAATGTCATCGCCGGCCAGCAGCAGGTGGCGCAGCCTCTGCCGGTCTCGATCGGCAATGAGGATTCGGTGACGACCACCGTCGAGGGCGTGTCGCCGCAGATCGCGCTGCAGTGGCTCTTGTTCGATTTCGGCCAGCGCGGGGAGCTGCACAAGGCGGCGAAGCTCAATGCCGACGCCGCCAATGTGCTCTTCAACGGCGCGCATCAGAAGATCATCTACGACGTCACGCGCACCTATCTCCTCTATGGCGCGGCGCGGAGCCGCGTGCGCATCACCGCCCGCAACCTCGCCAACTCCGTCGCCATCGAGGCGGCGGCGAAAGCGCGGGTCGACAAGGGCGTCGGCACGACCGTGGAACTGGCGCAGGCGCGGCAGGCGGTAGCGCAGGCGCGCTTCGGCCATGTCCAGGCCGAGGGCGCCGAGAAGGATGCCTATCAGGCGCTGCTCGCCGCCATCGGCCTCTCGCCGATGACCGTGATCAAGGTCCGCGAGCCGTCGGGACGGCAGCTGCCCGTCGATCTCGGCCGGCCGACCGAGGAGGCGATCCGCACCGCGCTCGCAAGGCGCCCGGACGTGCTCGCCAGCTATTCGGCGATGAAGGCGAGCGAGGCGGGCATCGCGGCCGCGCAGGCGGAGTTCCTGCCCAAGGTCTATCTCGGCGCCATCGCGGCGGCGGGCGACAACGACCTTTCGGCGAGCGGGCTTCCGACAATCGGCCAGCAGGCCTCGGCGACGGGCGTCGTGGTCGGCGCCACCATGCCGATTTTCGATGGCGGGCTCCGCAAGGCGCAGCTCGAGACCGCGAAATCGCTTGCCGCCGCCAGCGCCGCCACCTTCCAGAAGACGCGCGACGCCGCCGCCCGCGAGATCGTGGTCGGTGCCGACGCGCTGCGCTCGGCGCTCGCCTCCTGGCGGGCCGCCGCGGCGCTGACGCGGGCGGCCGGGGTCACCTATGACGCGGCCTTCGAGGCCTACAAGGCCGGGGTCGGCGACATCACCACGGCGACGGCCGCCGATACCGGGCTGATGACGGCGCGGCTCTCGGAGATCGACGCCTATACCGCCGCGATGGTGGCGGCCGCCAATCTCGCTTTCGTGCTCGGCGCCATGACCTCCGCCGACGCCGCGGGCGCGCGCTAGTACCGATCAACGACGACAGGGAGACCGAAGGCAATGTGCACCTCGCTCGGCTATCGCGACGCCGCCGGCAAGGCCTATTACGGCCGCACGCTGGAGCTCACCACCGACCTGCCCTATCAGGTGACCTTCTTCCCGGCCGGCTTCGAAAGCATCTCTGAGGTCGAGGGGCATCCGAAACTGGCGCTGACCGCGCGCCACGACGTCATCGCGGTCACGATGCCTTATCGCGTCCCGACGCCCGAGGCGCCCCTCGGCCTCGCCGATCTGAAGGTGCTCGAAGGGCTGAACGACAAGGGCCTCACCTTCAGCCTCCTTTCCTATCCCGAAGCCGGCGGCAGCCAGAAACCGGTCGAGATGACCAAGGCGGTGCTCTCGGCTTCCGATCTCGGCCTCTGGGCGCTTGGCCAGTACGCGACCGCCGCCGAGGTCAAGGCGGCGCTGGAGGCGCAGCCGGTGATGCTGCAGCCGCTGGCGCTGCTCGGCGGCGTCGTGTCGCCGTTCCATTATGTCGTGCATGACGCGACCGGTGCCTCGATCGTGCTCGAATTCGACCATGGCGCGATGAGCGTCTACGACAATCCGGTCGGCGTCATGACCAACGGGCCGAAATTCGACTGGCACCTGACCAATCTCGGCAATTACAGCTTCCTCACGAATGTCGACAAATCGGCCGGCTCCTTCGGCGGCCTCAAGGTGCGGCAGCCCGATTCCGGCATCGCCACGCAGGGCCTGCCCTCGTCGAGCACCTCGGTCGGCCGCTTCGTCCGCGCCGCCTATTATGCCGAGTTCACCGAAAAGGCGGCGACGCCCGACCTCGCGGTGCAGACGCTGGCGCATATCCTCAACACCTTCGACCGGCCGCGCGGCGTCTCGATCGACTATCCGGACGGCTCGGGCGGCCATCTCGAGGTCGCGGGCCTCGCCGAGACCGGCAACACGCCCTATGCGACCGAGTTCACCTGCTGGACGAGCCTCTCGGACCTCGACCGCAAGCGCTTCTATGTCCGCGACTACCGCGCGCTGAACTATGTCGGATTCGACCTTGCCGCCGTCGCGGCGGCAAAGCGCCCGGCATCGCTGCCGCTCGCCCATTTCGCGGCCGGCGGCGCCGACGGCGCGGCGCAACTGCTCGGGAAAGCCTGACGGCGTTCAGCGGAGCCAGAGGATCCAGCCGGCGGCAAGGAGCAGCGTCGCCAGCGCCACCGGGACGCCGGCGCGGGCGAATTCGGCGAAGCCGACGACGATGCCGCGCCGCCCGCCCTGCTCGGCGACGATGATGCCGGCGAGGCTGCCGAAGATGACGGCATTGGAGGAGAAGCCGGTGCCGAGCGCGATCGCGGCGCCGATCGCTTCCGGATGGGCGGCGTCGCGGATGAAGGGCTCCACCAGCATCACGGCCGGACTGTTGCCGACGATGTTGGAGAGCACCGACATCACGACGAGCATCGCAACCGGATGGTTGAGGTCGAGGCCGATATCGCGGAGCGCGGCGAGCACTTGCTGCGGCAGCCCCGTCGCCGCCAGCGCCGCATTGACGATGAAGAGGCCGATCAGGAGGAGCAGCAGGTCGCCGTCGACGCGGCGGATCAGCTTCTCCGACTCGACGCTGCGGCTGACGAGCAGGAAGCTGGCGCCGAGCAGCGCCACCAGCATATGCGGGCGGTCGGTGGCGACGAAGGCGACGAGCACCGCCAGCGTGACGAGGCCGGCCTTGATCGCCTCGGCGCGGTCGAGCTCGCCCGTGGCGGGCAGCGGCTCGGCCGTCTTCTCGGGCGCCGCGAGGGTCCAGCGGCCGCGATAGACGGCGACGAGCACCAGCCAGACGACGGGCAGGCCGAGGATCGAGGGCACCGCCGCGATGCTGAGGAAGCCGTTGAAGGAGAGGTCGAGCGCCTCGGCGGCGATCATGTTCTGCGGGCTGCCGATCAGCGTCGCGCTGGAGCCGACATTGGCGGCGAAACAGAAGCCGAGCAGGAAGGGCAGCGGATTGAGCCGCCGCGCGAGGCAGATCTGGCAGAAGATCGGCGTCATCGCGACGGCGACGACGTCGTTGGTGAGCAGCGCCGACAGGACGCCCGAGACGGCGATGATGACGGCGAGCAGCGTCTTCGGCCCGACCGGGAGCGCGCCGACCTTCTCGGCCGCGAAATCGTAGAAGCCGGCGACGCCGAAGGCGGCCGAGATGACCATCAGCCCGAACAGGAGGCCGATGGTCTGGTAGTCGATCGCCGCCCAGGCATCCTGAGCCGCGACCTGACCGAGCGCGATGAGCAGCATCGCGCCGACCAGCGCCGCGCCCGTCCGGTCGAGCCGGAAGAAGGGCAGGTGGCCGACGCCCATCGCCACATAGACGAGGACGAAGATGGCGAGCGTCAGGTCCATGGCGGGATCGCGGCGCTTCCCTCGTGATCACGCGGGGCGATTCGCCCCGCGATCCCACTATCGCAGGCTTCAGCGCCCGGCGGTGGCCTCGCGCCAGGAAAACTCTTCGCGGAAGCCGAGCAGTTCGCGCGCCTTGCGGTTCGAGAGCAGCCCCCCGGTCCCTTCGAGCGGCCGCTTCAGCGCCGAGGTCGGGAAGAACTCGCGCGCCAGCGCCTCGCTCGGCTGGTCCTGCGTGTTCTCGTCATTGCCGGCATTGAAGACCTGGAAGCCGAGCCCGTCTTTCGCCAGGCAGAGATCGACGATCTGGCCGAGATCGCGCGCGTCGACATAGGAGAAATGATTGCGGCGGCGCGTCGCCGGGTTCGCCTGCCAGTCCGGCACGCGGTCATATTCATGCGGCTCGATGACATTGGCGATGCGGAGCGCATAGATGTCGAAGCCGGACCGCTTCTGGAAGGCGCGCGCCGTCTTCTCGTTCAGGACCTTGGACAGCGCATAGCTGTCGATCGGGTCGGTCTCGCACTCCTCGTCGAGCGGCAGCTCGGCCGGGTCGACCTTGCCGTCGGCGAAGCAGACGCCATAGACCGTCTCCGACGATGCGATGACGATCTTGCGGATGCCGAGCTTCACCGCCGCCTCGATGACATTGTAGGTGCCCTGCGTGTTGACGCGGAACATCTCGTTGTCGGCATTGAGCAGGATGCGCGGCACGGCGGCGAAATGCACCACCGCGTCGAAGCGCGGCACGCCGGTGCCGGGCTCCAGCTCGTCGAAGCCGGCATAGCTCGTCATCGCATTGAACATCTGGCCGCTGTCGGTGATGTCGGCGATGAGATTGTCGACGCCCTCGGCATTGAGCGGCACGCGGTCGACATTCAGCACCCGGTGCCCGCGCGCGACGAGATAGGGCACGACATGGCGACCGGCCTTGCCCGCGCCGCCGGTGAACAGGATCCGTTTCGCCATCGCACATTCCTCCCTGGCCCGTCCCGGGCTGATGCTGTCGCGCGGCGCCGATGCCGGCCCCGCCTCGGGCCGGACCATGCACGATGGCGCGGTTGACGAAAAGACACCCTCCGACTAAAGTTCAAATAGAAAAACAAGAAGTTCAAATAAGAACTGGTCACGACGCTAGGGAGGCGTGACGATGGCGCTCCGCTGGAGCTGGGCTGCACCGCGCATCGCGCTGGTGCCGGCCCTTGCGATCACTCTTGTCGGCTTCGCGGGCTCGATCGGCTGGACGATCTTCCAGTCCTTCACCCAGAGCCGGCGGTTTCCGGACTATGTGATCGACCCCGCAAGGTGGCTTTCGCAATATGAGCGGCTGTTCGCCAACGAGACCTGGTGGACGGCGCTGCAGAACCTGCTGGTGCTCGCCATCGGCAGCGCCCTGGCGATCGTGTTCGGCTTCATCCTCGCGGCGCTGGTCGAGCGCGAGAAGTTCGGCGAGGGCGTCTTCCGGACGATCCTGCTCTATCCGCTCGCGGTCTCGCTGATCGTCACCGGCCTCGTCTGGCGCTGGATCTTCAATCCCTCGCTCGGCGTCGAGGCGTTCCTGCGCGCCAACGGCTTCCCGGATGCGAGCTTCAACTGGCTCGCGGCGCCCGAGACGGCGATGTACGGCATCATCCTCGCCTCGATCTGGCACGGGCTCGGCTTCTACATGGCGCTGATGCTGGCCGGGCTCAAATCCATCAACACCGAGATCTGGAGCGCGGCCCGGCTCGACGGCGTCGGCGTGATGCGCCTCTATGTCGAGATCATCGTGCCGATGATGAAGTTCACCTTCCTCACCTGCGCGATCCTGCTCTCGCTCGGCGTCGTCAAGGCCTATGACATCGTCGTCGCCATGACCAATGGCGGGCCCGGAACCTCGACCTGGACGCCGGCCTATTTCGCCATCAACGCCTATTCCACCCGCAGCAATATCGGCTTCGCCTCGGCGGCGGCCGTCATCATGCTCCTGATCACACTCGCGATCTTCCTGCCGCTGGTCGTCATCACCGCCTGGCAGGCGCGTCGCAGCGAGCAGGTGCGCGGATGAGCGCGCGCGCCGAAGGAACGGCCGCTGCGCTGCCGCCGATCGCCATTCCCCGCCGGCGGCGCCGCATCCGCGGCTCGTCGATCGCCGTCTTCGTCTTCCTGACGATGGTGGCGCTGTTCGTGGCGATCCCGCTCTATGTCGTCGTCGTCACCTCGTTCAAGCCGATCGAGGAGATCACGCTCGGCGAAATCTTCAACCTGCCGGTGCGCTGGACGATCCAGCCCTGGATGAAGGCCTGGAACGAGCTCTGCACGGGGCTTGCCTGCGACGGCATCAAGCAGGGCTTCTTCAACTCGGTCGCGATCCTGTTCCCGAGCCTCGTGCTCTCGATCGCCATCTCCTCGGTCACCGGCTACGCGCTGGCGCTGTGGAACGTGCGCTGGGCGAACGGCTTCCTGTTCGTCCTCTTCATCTGCGCCTTCGTGCCGTTCCAGATCATCATGATCCCGCTCATCATCATCGTGGCGAGCCTCGGCATCTTCGGCACGGTCTGGGCGATCGCGCTGGTGCATGCGGTTCTCTCGATGCCGCTTCTGACGCTCATCTTCCGCAATTTCTACAAGGACATCCCGCGCGAGCTGATCAATGCCGCGATCATGGATTCGGGCAGCTTCTGGCGGATCTTCCGCGAGATCGTCCTGCCGATGTCCGGCAACATCATGGTCGTCGTCCTGATCCTGATGATCACGACGGTGTGGAACGACTATCTCGTCGGCCTCACTTTCGGCGGCATTTCGGCGAAGCCGATGACCGTCATCCTTGCCAATTCGGTGATCACCTCGCGCGGCGAGGCGATCTACAACGTCAACATGGCCGCCGCGCTGCTCACGGCGGTTCCTCCGCTCGTCGTCTACTTCGCCCTCGGCCGGTTCTTCGTCCAGGGCATCACCTCGGGCGC
Organism: Kaistia sp.; assembly: GCA_963966455.1. Taxonomy (GTDB): domain Bacteria; phylum Pseudomonadota; class Alphaproteobacteria; order Rhizobiales; family Kaistiaceae; genus Kaistia; species Kaistia cartagenensis. Next base: position 7,053 of record CAWZZK010000146.1, read on the forward strand.
AATCAAGGGATAGACGATGCCAGACGTCCGTTTCGAGCACATCGTCAAGCGCTTCGGCACGCTGAGCGTGCTGGAGGACCTGAACCTCACGGTCGCGGATGGCGAGTTCCTCGTGCTGCTCGGCCCGTCGGGCTGCGGCAAGACCACGCTGCTCAACCTCCTCGCGGGGCTCCTCGACGTCACCGGCGGCCGCATCACCATCGGCGAGCGCGACGTGACGGAGCTCGACCCGAGCCAGCGCGGCCTCGCGATGGTGTTCCAGTCCTACGCGCTCTATCCGACCAAGACGGTCGAGGGCAATCTGCGCTTCGGCCTCGCGGCGCAGAAGCTCGACCGTGCCGAGATCGACCGCCGCGTCGCCTGGGCGGCGCAATTGCTGCAGCTCGAGCGGATGATGAGCCGCAAGCCGAGCCAGCTTTCCGGCGGCCAGCGCCAGCGCGTCGCCATCGGCCGCGCGCTCGTCAAGCATGCCGGCGTGCTGCTCTTCGACGAGCCGCTCTCCAATCTCGACGCCAAGCTCCGGACCGAGATGCGGCTCGAGATCAAGAAGCTGCATCAGGCACTGCACCAGACCATCGTCTATGTGACGCATGACCAGATCGAGGCCATGACCATGGCGACGCGCATCGCCGTCATGGACCAGGGCGTCATCCAGCAGATCGGTACGCCCGACGAGATCTACGAGCGCCCGGCCAATCTCTTCGTCGCCCGCTTCATCGGCTCGCCGGCGATCAACACCTTCGACGCGACGCTCGCCATCGAAGGCGACCGCGTCCTCGCCCGCCACGCGCCGACCGGCATCGCCATCGACCTGACACGGCATGCCTTCGGGCGCCGGCCGGAGGCGGGCGCGCCGGTGGTGATCGGTCTTCGGCCCGAGCATTTCGCCGTCGACGGCGCGGTGCGTGAGGACGATGCCGTGCGGCTCTCGCTCCCCGTCCGCTACAGCGAGCGCACGGGCAGCGACGCCACCGCCTTCCTCGAGGCCGGCGACCAGCTCGTCGCCATCCGCATCGAACCCTCGCTGATGCCCTCCCTGCGCATCGGCGAGGCCATGAACGCCAGCTTCCCAGGGGAGAAGCTCTCGGTATTCGACGCCCGGAGCGGGCTGCGAATGTGAAGAAAGACAAGAAACCGCAATGACCACCGGAGGAGGAGAGACAATGTTTCGTTCCAGGATGGCAGGTCTGAGGACCCGTCTCATGACCGGCTTCGCGGCCGCCGCCGCCCTGACCGTGTCGCTCGGTGCCGCCCAGGCGACCGACCTGACGCTGTTCCACACATGGTCGAACGAGAGCGAGATGAAGGCTCTCAACACGATCCTCGACAAGTACCAGGCCGATACCGGCAACAAGGTCACGGCGGCTTCCGTGCCGCATGAGACCGCCGGCGAGAGCCCGCTCGTCAGCCTGTTCGTCGCCGGCACGCCGCCGAACCTCTTCATCGCGGCCGATGCCGGCTTTTTCAAGGATCTCGACGCCAAGGGCCAGGCCTTCGACGTCAAGCCGATCTTCGACAAGATCGGCGCGACGCAGGCCTTCCCGGAGACGGTGCTGCAGGCGATCACCATCGACGGCAAGGTGCTGAAGATCCCGATCGCCGTGCATCTCGACGGCATGGTCTATTTCAGCGAGGAAGTCGCCAAGAAGGCCGGCGTCGATCCGACCAAGTGGACCTCGCTCGAGGACATGTGGGCGGACGAGAAGAAGGTCGAGGACGCGGGCTTCACCTTCATCGCCATCGGCGGCAACACCTTCCAGGCGGGCTACACCTTCCACGCGCTGCTCGCCGCCGTCGCCGGGCCCGAGGTCTATAACCGCTTCTATGCCGGCACGCCGGACAAGACCGTGTTCGACGATCCGGCCGTCCGCGAGACGATCGAGACCTTCCGCAGGATCACCAAGCAGGCCGATCCCGGCTGGGTCAACCGCTCCTGGAACGACACCACCAACACCGTGATCGCCGGCAAGGCGCTGATGCAGATCCACGGCGACTGGATGAAGGGCCAGTGGCGCGGCAACAACAAGGTCGTCGGCACCGATTTCGGCTGCATCAACATCCCCGGCACCAAGGCGGTGTCGGTGACGGTCGACAGTTTCGGCATGCTGGGCGGCGTCGACGAGGCGACGGCCAAGGCGGAGGAAGAGTTCGCCGCGGTGGCGGTCGATCCCAAGATCAATGCCGAGTTCGCCTTCTACAAGGGCTCCAGCCCCGTGCGTCTCGACGTTCCGACCGACAAGCTCGACGCCTGCAACACGCTGGTGCTCGACGATCTCAAGAAGCCCGGCTTCAGTGTGCAGAATCCGTTCTATATCGCTGACGGCGACTGGATCAATTCGGTCTGGAACACGATGTTCACGCTCCAGGGCGACCAGAACATGACCACCGACGACGCGATCAAGATGCTGAAGTCGGAATACGACGCGATCTTCAACTGATCGCGCCTTTTGAGCGCATCGCCATCACGCGGCGCCGTCCCTCGGGCGGCGCCGCAGCCCGGTTTGCCCCCCATCTCTGCCCCACCAGCCCGACGGAACATCGCCATGTCCATCTTCAAGTCGCTCGGGCATGTCGCCCTGCGCGTCAACGATCTCGATCGCTCGGTCGCCTTCTACAATGCGATCGGCTTTCCCGAGGTGCTGCGCCTCCTCAACAAGGAGGGCAAGCCCTGGATCGTCTATCACCGCGTCTCCGACGATCTCTATGTCGAGCTCTTCCCCGGCGGCGACGGCCCGGTCTCGCCGCCCGAGAAGACCGGCCTCATGCATCTCTGCCTGACGGTCGAGGATATCGACGTCGCCGAGAAGAAGCTCGCCGAAGCCGGCATCGCGCTGATGCGCCCACGCTCGGCCGGTCGCGGCATCGACGGCAATCGCGGCATGTGGATCGCCGATCCGGACGGCAACCAGATCGAGATCATGGAGATGGCGCCGAACTGCATCCAGTACGAGGCCGAGCGCGCCGTCCTCTCAGGCGGCAAGCCGCACGTCCTGTCGCTCTCCTGACCGGCCCCAACAAGAACTGGAATCCGCCATGCACGGCTTTACGTCGATCGCCCATGTGGCGCTCAAGGTGAAGGACCTCGACCGTTCGCTCGACTTCTACGTGAACAAGCTCGGCTTCGAGGAGATGATGCGTCTCGACAAGCCGGACGGCAGCGGCGATGTCTGGCTCGTCTATCTGCGCATCACCGACGACCAGTATCTGGAACTCTTTCCCGAAGGGGAGGGCGACCGCGCCCCCGGCTGGAACGATGTCGCCATCAACCATGTCTGCCTGTCGGTGGACGATATCGACGCTGTGATCGCCGATCTGGACAAGGTGGGCGTGCCGCTCATCGTGCAGAAGAAGATGGCCGCCGACCGCAACTGGCAGTGCTGGGTCGAGGATCCGGACGGCAACCGCATCGAGATCATGCAATTGATGCCCGACTGCATGCAGCTCGAGGCCATCGCGCGGATGAAGAAGAAAGCCGGCTAAGCGACGGCTTGGGACGAAAAGAAGGCCCGCGAACGCGCGTTCCGGGGCCTTCTTTTGTTGGGTATGGAGGACGGCTCAGCGGCCGCGCGCGGCCTTCCAGGCCTGGTATTCGGCCTCGGCCTCCGGGCTCAGCGGATAATAGCGGCGGAGGTCGCCGCCCTCCGAGAGGCGGATGCGGGCGAATTCCTCCCATTCGACATGCGAGCCGGCATGCTCGACGAGCTGCTCGGCAAGCGCCACCGGCACCAGCACCACGCCATCGTCGTCGGCGACGATGATGTCGCCCGGCATCACGAGGCAGCCGCCGCAGGCGACGGGCACGTTGACGGCGAAGGGGATGATGTTGGTCTGCGCGTGATAGTTCGGCGTCACGCCCTTCACCCAGATGCCGAGATCGATCTTCTCGGCTTCCGAGGAATCGCGGATGCAGCCGTCGATGACGACGCCGGCGCCGCCGCGGCCGGCGAAGAAGGTCAGCATCATCTCGCCGAAAATGCCCGAGCCCATGTCGCCGCGCGCGTCGACGACGATCATGTCGCCTGCCTGTGCCGGATACATCACATGGCGGTGCAGCTGCTTCTCCGGATCCTCATATTCGGCGGCGCCATAGAGGTCCTCGCGCTTCGGCATGCATTGCAGCGTCAGAGCCGGGCCGGCGACGCTGCGGCCCTTTTTCAGCGGGCGCGGCCCGCGGATCTGCGCGTCGCGGATGCCGAGCTTCTGCGCCAATTCGCTCGACAAAGTCGCCGTGCCGATCTTCGCCAGCGCGTCGCAGAGCGCGCGCGGGGGACGCGCGATGTCCTTGATGTCAGCCGGATCCTGCAAAGCCGCCTCCTCCACTGCCATGGAACGGTTCACGTCTCGAAGGCCGATCGAGCCCCCGGAGCGCCGTTCTCGTGAGTTCACATTTGAACTTTGTCTATTCTAATGATAACTATGCGTCTCGGGCACGGCGCTTGTCAATTGCCGGCGGGCCGCGGCTCGGGCAATCTTGGCCTGCGTCCGGCTGCTCGGCTGCGTCGGCGTCCAGACCGCCACAGGCGCCGGTGTTTGCGTCCAGATGTGAACTTGGACAGTTCATATTTGCATGATAGGGGATCGGTGATCGGGGCCGGCGGTCAGCCGCCGGCGGCCAGCGGGACGAGAGGCGTCGGCGCGATGGATGCCGGAATGGATGCCAAGGCTGAGGCGCGCGAGAACAAGCACACGATCCCGGTCATCGACCGGATGATGGATATTCTCGGCGCGCTCGAGCGTCACGCGGCCGGCCTCACCATCCGCGACTTGACCGAGATCCTCGCCATCCCGCGCACGACGATCTACCGGGTGCTCAACACGCTGCAGGCGCATGACGTGGTGCGGCGCGGCGACGACGGCGCCTATCACCTCGGCGAGCGGCTGCTGACGCTGGCCGCCCACACGACGGCGCGCTTCGGCCGCGCCAATCTCGTGCCGATCTGCCAGCCGCATCTCGACCGCCTGGCGAGCGAACTCGGCGAGGGCGTCAAGCTGAACGTCATCGATCATGACGAATTGCTGGTGCTCGCCGCCGCGCAGGGCCGGCGCGACTATGCGCTCACCGTCAGCGCCGGCCAGCGCATGACGCTGCATTCCGGCGCCTCGGGCAAGGTGATGCTCGCGCATCAGGGCGACGACTACATCGCCGCCTGGCTGCGCCAGCCGCTCCCGGCCTATACGGACAAGACGATCACCGATCCGCAGAAATTGAAGGCCGAGCTCGCGCGCATCCGCAAGCTCGGCTGGGCCTATGACCGCGGCGAGACGGGTCCGAGCATCCAGGCTTTCGCCGCGCCGGTCCTCGCCCGCGACGGCGCCATCCTCGCCGCGCTCAGCGTGCCGTTCCTCGCCGGCGCCAGCGAGGCCCGCATGGAAACGATCCGCGCGGCGGTGGTCCGCACTTCCAAGGCGATCAGCGACGCGCTGCAGGCCTGAGCGGCAGACAGGACGGCGTCAAGCCGCCCGCCACCAGCGCGCGATGTCGATCCGGCGCATGAATTCGGCGCCGCCCTTGTCGATGGCATAGTCGATGAACTCGCGCAGCGCGTGGATGCGGCTCGCTTGGCCGATGATGCGCGGGTGGAGGCCGATCGACATCATGCGCGGGCTCTCCTCACCTTCTTCCCAAAGAAGGTCGAAGCCGCGCTTCAGATTGTCGAGGAAATCCGCCGGCGAGCCATAGCTCGGCAAGAGGCTGAAGCGGGCATCGTTGTAGGTCGCCGAATAGGGGACGACGAGATGCTTCTTGCCCGAGACGGTGACCCAGTAGGGGAGGTCGTCGTTATAGGCGTCGGAATCGTATTCGAAGCCGCCTTCCTCGACGAGCAGTTCGCGCGTGTTGACCGAGGCGCCATAGCGGCAATACCAGCCGAGCGGCCGCTGGCCGCAGGTCTCCTCGAACGAGGCGATGGCGCGGCGGATATGGTCGGCTTCCTCGTCGCGATCGAGCTTCCACACCTCTTCCCAGCGCCAGCCATGCGAGCAGGGTTCATGCCCCTTCTCGACGATCCAGGCGGCGACATCGCGGTTTCGCTCCAGCGCCACGGCGCTCGCGAAGAAGGTGAGCGGGATGCTGCGCGACGAGAACAGCCGCTCCAGCCGCCAGATGCCGACGCGCGAGCCATATTCGTAGACCGACTCGGCGCAGAGATCGCGATATTGCGGATCCATCGCATAGAGGGACTCGGTCATCCCGTCATTGCGGCCGTCGCCATTGGGATGGGCGTATTCCGACCCCTCCTCGTAATTGATGACGAAGCTGACGGCGACGCGCCCGCCCTTCGGCAGAGGCTTCGATGGGACGTGGCGGCCATAGCCAATGAGATCGCGGCGGGGGCCGGGAACGGCGGTCTCCTCGAAGGGACGGAACCCGCTCATGTCGCCGCCTTGCTGCCGATGCCGGCCAGATAGGAGAGGACTTCGGCTTGCGGCACGACATCGCCGCAGAAGCGGTTCATGTCGAACAGGCTGATCCGATGCGAGATATCGATCCGGTCGAACACCGCCTCTTCGGGAATGATCGTGAAGAAGTTGTTCTGCTCGCTGTCGATCGCCGTGGCGCGCACGCAGTTCGACGTCGAGCCGCCGACGATGATGCAGGTATCGACGCGGGCGTCGATCAGGAGAGAGAGGAGCGGCGTGCCGTAGAAGGCGGACTTCTTCTTCTTGTCGAGGACGATCTCGTCCTGTCGCGGCCTCAGCGTCTCGACGATCTCGGCGCCGAACGTGCCGGCGAAATAGAGGTTCTCGCTCCGCCCGGCCCCGACGCCGACCTTGCGGTGGAACATGCCGCAGTCATCGGCATGCGGATTGACGACGAAGCGCGTCTGGAACACCGGAACGCCGCTGGCACGGCATGCGGCCTGAAGTTCGGCGATGCGTTCGACGGCGGCGAATCCGGCAGCGCCGCAGGAGAGCGGGAACTTTTCCGCATTGTCCGGGGCGCCCGGGACGCCGGTCATATAGTTCTGCGCATCGACGATGATGAGCGCCGGACGTTGTCCGTAGCCGGCGCGCTGGGCCCACTGCCCGCGCGCAAGCACCGCGCGATCATTCTCGGAGAGAAGGTGGCGCCAGTCGGTATCGGTCACTTTGAACTCCCGGAAAACGTCTCGATGAGTGCGGCGGGCCGGATTCAGGCCATGTGGTCGCCGCCATTCATGTTGAGGCAGGCGCCGACGTAATAGGCGCCGCCGTCGCCGGCGAGCAGAAGCACGGTCGGCGCGACTTCGTCCACCGTCCCGAAACGGCGGATCGGCGTGCCCTCGACCTTGGCCTTCACCCATTCCGGCGGCAGCGTATCCTTGATCGGCGTGTCGATCGGGCCGGGCGCGATGGCGTTGACGGTGATGCCGTCGCCGATGACCTCATAGGCGAGCGCCCGCGTGAAGCCGAGCACGGCGGCCTTGGTCGCGCAGTAGTGCACCATGCCCGGCGCGCCCTTGTAGGCGCTCTGAGACGCGGTGTTGATGATGCGGCCCCAGCCCTTGCGCTTCATCGCCGGCAGCACCGCGCGCGTGCAGACATAGAGGCTGCGCAGGTTGACGCGGATCATCTCGTCCCAGACATCGGGCTCCATGTCGACGAGGTCGACGGAGTTGTCGATGCCGGCATTGTTGAACAGAATGTCGATCTCGCCGAGTTCGGCCACCACCTTGGCGAAGGCGGCCTCGACCATCGGGATGTCGGCGACATCGGCCACGACCGCGATCGCCTTGATGCCGGCCTCGCGCAGGCCGGCGGCGACCGCCTCGGCGGCCCCGGCGCTCCGATCGAGAACGCCGATGGCCGCGCCGGCCTTGCCGAGCGTCATGGCGACACCCTTGCCGATGCCGCTGCCTCCGCCCGTCACCACCGCGACCTTGCCACTCAAGTCGGTCATCTCAACTCCGCTCCGCATCCACCGTCATCCCCATCTATACCAGCGTCTGAAAATTGTCTACAGAAGACAGAGTTTGGTTCACGCATGCGAGGTGGTCATGAAGGCGGTGGTGCTCAAGGCGTATGGCGGCACGGATCAGTTGAGTTATCAGGATGTCAGCGATCCGGTTCCGGTGAAGGACGAGGTCGTCGTGCGCGTCAGGGCCTCCGGCCTCAATCATTGCGACATCGACGTCCGGCGCGGCGTCTTCGGCGTCACCCAGCCGCTTCCCCATGTGATGGGCGTCGATGCGGCGGGCGAGGTGGCCGCGGTCGGCCCGGATGTCACGCGCTGGAAGGTCGGCGACCGCGTGTCGCCCCATTTCGTGCTGGCCTGCGGCCACTGCGTCAATTGCCGCGAGGGGCGCGAGAACATCTGCCTCAACGTGCAGATCCTCGGCGTCGACGTCTGGGGCGGCTATGCCGAGAAGCTGAAGGTGCGCCAGACGCAGCTGATCGCCCTGCCGGAGAACCTGTCCTTCGTCGATGCGGCCGCGTCGATGGTGCCGTTCGCGACGGCATGGGAGGCGCTCGTCGCCACGGCGAAGATCCGCGTCGGCGAGACGGTGCTCATCAATGCCGCGGCGGGCGGCGTCGGCTCGCATGCCGTCCAGATCGCGCGGCTCGCCGGTGCGCGCGTGATCGCCAGCGTCGGCGCGGCCGACAAGGTCGAGAAGGTCAAGGCGCTCGGCGCTCATGACGTCGTGAACTATCGCGAGGAGGATCTCGCGGCCGGCGTCATGCGCCTCACCAACGGGCATGGCGTCGATCTCGCCTTCGACGGCGTGGGTGGCGACATCCTCAAGGGGACGATCAAGGCCCTCGCCGATGGCGGCCGCATCGCCTCGATCGGTGCCCATGGCGGCGAGATCGTCGACATCGACATGATCGACTTCTTCCGCCGCCACCTGACCGTGATGGGCTGCGGCCGCTTTACCCGCGAGATCGCCGCGACCGTGCTCGATCTGATGGCGCGCGGCGACCTGAAGCCGGTCATCCACGACGTGTTCGAGCTGAGCGAGGCGGCAAAGGCGCAGGCGCTCATGGAGAGCCGGAACTTCTTCGGCCGCATCGTTCTCCAGCCCTGACGAAAAAGGCCGGGGCGCGCTGCGCCCCGGCCTGCGACCGGCGTGAACTGCCGAAAGCCTAGTCGAGATCGTTGATCGGGATATCGACCGTCAGCAGCGGAGCGTGCTGCTGCGCGCCATAGACGTCGCTGTCGCCGATCTCGCCGGCCGGGATGCGCCGGGGCACCGTGGCCTTGAAGGCGAGCGCGGCCGGATAGATGGTGAACTGCACATCGGCGAGATCGACCTTGTAGAGGTCGGCGAACAATTCCGCCTTGAGCACATTTGTCGCGCGGACGCGCTCGAACATCTCCTTCTTCTCGAACACCACGTCGATGGTGAAGAAGAAGGGGCCGGCATTCTTGCTTTTGCAGACCTGCGCGATGGAAGCGATGGAGGCCATCGATCAGACTTTCTCGTAGCGGATCGGGAACATTTCGGTCGGCGTGTCGACTTCGACCGTGTGGAAGACGCTGAAGCGATACATCGCTCCGGCCTCGAGATCGGACGGCGAGAACGGGATCGCCATATTGCCTTCCTTGCAGAGCCGGCCCGGGAAGTCCGAATGCAGCATCGTGGTGCGGGCAATCGCGATGACGGCCGACGCCTGTTCCTGCGTCGGGCAGATCGCCTCGATCACGAAGCAGAGTTCGTGACCGAGCGGCCCCTTGTAGGGCTCGAGCGCGCCCATGACGCCGTCGCGGCCATAGACGCGGATCACGAGCTCGTAGTCGGCGGCTCCGATGCCGAAGGCACTCGTCTTTTCCGCGACGATCTCGCGGACCCGTACCAGATAGGGATCGATGGTCGCGATCAGCACCGGATCACGCGTGGCGCAGATCGCGACCGCGCGATAGCCGACGAGTTCCACGCCCTCGAGCTTGATGGTCAGCCGGTCCGAGGGCTCCCACCGCATGCCGGAGATGCGCACGGCGCGGTCGCTGACCGCCTCGAAGACGCAATCGGTCGTGTCGAGTACACCGCCCGGCTCGACATGGCGGACGGGGCTGGAATTCTCATGCAGCGCGAAATTCGCGACCGACATCGGCGTGCAGCGGCGGATCGGGTTGGTCGGCTCGCATTCGACGCCGCCCTCCGTCACCGTCACGAAGAGGCAGTCCTCCTTCTTCGGTAGCGCCGGTTCGGCGCCGCATTCGAGCATCTTGCCGGCATACCAGGCCTCTGCCTGTCCGAGGCCGGCCCGGATCACCGCCGCGGCCCAGGGGGCGGGATCGGTGCTTCTGCCGCCGATGATGACCTGCGCCCCGGCATCGAGCGCCTCGATATAGGGCTCGGGACCCATCAGCCCGACGATGCGCGTCGCCCGTTCGATGGTCTCGCCGCCGAGCGCCGGCAGGCCGGCGAGCGCGCGCGTCTTGCCTTCGGCGGCCTTTCTCGCGAGGAACGCCTTGTCCTGTTCCGAGCCGATCAGCGCCATCTTGAAATCGAGCTTGTCCTCGCGGGCAATCTCCCGGGCGAGTTCGGCCGTCGCCTCCAGATGCGGCGTACCGCCGGCGCCGCCCGCGGTGCTGATCGCAACGGGCACGCCGGTTTCCGCAGAGGCGCGGAGCATCAGCTGGAGGTCGCGCTTGATGGCGCGCGGCGAAGCGAAGCTCTTGCCGGACCCGAGATAATAAGGGCCGGGGTCGACGCTGCCGGCATCGGCGCCCATCAGGTGAGGCTTGCGGGCGAGCCCGCGCTTCAGCGAATCTTCCGGAAAGCCGTAGCCGAGAATGGCGGTCGTCGAAAGGAGGCGAACCTCTGTCACAATGCGAACTCCTCAATAGGACTCGCATTATCCAGTAGACTGTCTACAGAAGTCAATGCGGGGCGTGCATCACCCCATACGTGCACCGCCGTTCGCCTGAATGATCTCGCCATTGATGAAACTGGCGGCGTCCGAAAGCAGGAAGGCGATCACGGCCGCGATCTCCTCGGGCCGGCCGATCCGGCCTGCCACGGTCGCCGCCGCGATGCGCTCGAGTTCTTCAAGGACATCGCCTTCGAGCGCCTGTGCCGTCAGCACCATGCCCGGCGCGACGCCGTTGATGCGGATACCGTCGCGGGCGACGTCGAGCGCGGCGGCGCGTGTCATGCCGTCGAGGCCGCCCTTGCTCGCGCTGTAGTGGATGCCGAGCGCCGTGCCGAACGCCGCCACCGAAGAGACGTTGACGATGGCGCCGCGGGTCCCGGTGGCGCGCATCCTGGCCACGGCCGCCTGGATGACGAAGGTCGCGGCGCGGAGATTGACGTCGAGCGTGAGATCCCAGAGGTCGACAGTCAGCTCGGCGAGCGACGCGCGGTGGAAGATGCCGGCATTGTTGACGACGCCGTCGAGCCGTCCATGCGCCTCGAAGGCTTCGTCCACGAGGCGCCGCGCGGAGGCGACATCAGCGAGATCGGCGTGGTGGCGGCTGGCGCTCCGGCCGAGCGCCGCGATTTCCTCGCCGAGCGCCACGACCGCGGCTTCGTCGTCGAGGAAATGCAGCGCGAGGTCATGGCCCTGCTGCGCCAGCATCAGCGCGGTCGCGCGACCGATGCCCTGCTGCGCGCCGGTGACGAGGACGACCTTGGATGCGGATGGCATGATCGGCTTCAATCCAGCTTGATGATGGCACCGTCCTTGCGGACGTCGCGCGTGATGTAGCTCATGGTCGAGCTCGGGATCGGCTTGTTGATGTTCTGATAGGCCTTCAACAGGATGACGCTGCGAAACAGCGCTTCCGCCTCGCCGGGATCGCCGGATTCGAGGACTTTCAGAAAGGCGCCGTGGCGGCGGGCGACATCGGCCGGCTCGTCATGGTAGAGGGCGCTCTTGGCGAGATAGGCGTAGAGCAGCGTCCGCAGCGACCGCCAGCTCGACAGCAGGAAACGATTGCCCGAGCCGATCACGACCGCTTCGTGAAACTTCGAATCGAGGTCGCGATAGGCGATCTCGTCGCCGCTCTCCGCAGCGCTCACCATGTCCTCGTAGATCTTGCGGATGCCGGCCAGCGATTCCGGCGTGGCGGCGGCGACGAACTGGCGCGCCGCGAGGCCCTCGAGCAGGGCGCGCAGCAGCGACATGTTCTCGACTTCCTCGGCCGTGAGCTGGGCGACGCGGGTGCCGCGGCCCATGCTGGTCTGCACGAGGCCCTGGCCGGCGAGAATCTTGAGCGCTTCGCGCAGCGGACCGCGGCTGACGCCGAGGCGCGCCGCCAGCTTGGTCTCGATCAGGCGGTCGCCGGGCTTCAGGGTGCCACCGACGATGGCGTTGATCAGCTTCTGGACGACCTGCTCCGTCAGCGCCACCTGGGCAGGGACTGCCAGGTCTTCGCCGTCGGCCGGTTGGCTGTCGATGGGCGTCACGTGAAACCTTCCTCGATGGTCGAAATGTCTGGCGGGCTGAAATGTCCAGCCGGAAAAATACACGCTTTACTGGCGAGCGTCGACTGTACGCGGGATTCCGTAGACCGGGAAACGACTTCGGTCACGGCCCGGCATCTTTGCGTGACCCGCCCGCGCCGTGCCTCTGATTCGAGCTGTCTCAGCACTGAAAAACCGCTTCCAATCGGAAAGCCATTCTGTAGACTGCATACAGAAACCCAATTATCGTGGTTTCGGCAGTGACGCAACAAGAGGGTCGAAATGACACGACAGCAGGGAAGACTCGCGAGGCTCGCTCTGGGTTTCGCGGCCATGACGTTCGGGGTGGCGGCAAGCGTGATGGCTCAGCCGGCGGCGGCCGAGACGCTCGATCTGCAGCCCTTCAAGGACAATCTGGCGCGCTTCCAGCAGAAGCCGGCGTTCAAGGCCGCCGGTCCGGCCTTCGACGCCAAGCAGTGCATGGCGGGCAAGAGCATCCTCTCGATCCCGGTCTCCAGCGAGAACACCTTCACCGCGGCGATCGAGAAGGAGATGAAGTCGATCGCCGACCAGCTCGGCTTCAAGTTCATCATCTGGGAGAACCAGGGCACCAGCCAGCAATGGGCGCAGGGCATCAATGCCGGCATCACGGAGAAGGTCAACCTGATCGACCTGCTCGCCGGCGCCGATCCGCGCACGCTGGTGCCGCAGGTCCTCGCCGCGAAGGAAGCCCGCATCCCCGTCATCGCCTCGCACAACAGCGGCAAGGAACAGCGTGACGAGATGCTGAAATATGTCGATGGCGACGCCGTCGTCGACTACCGCACCGTCGGCAACATCCTGGCCGACTGGGCGATCGTGAAGCGCGAGGGCAATCTCAACGCGCTGGTGCTGATCGCCACCGGGCCGCTCGCGACCGGGCTCATCGAAGCCGGCATCAAGCAGGAGCTCGAGAAGTGCCCGAGCTGCAAGAGCACGACGATCAACGTGCCGCCGGCGGACTGGGCGACGCGCCTGACGCCGACCGTCCAGTCGGCGCTGACGGCCGACCCGTCGATCAACTACATCATCACCATCTATGACGGCATGACCCAGTTCGTCGTTCCGGGCGTGATCCTCGCCGGCGCGCAGGACCGCGTGCTGATCAACGGCTTCAACGGCACGCCCGGCGCCATCAGCTTCATCCAGAACGGCCAGGTCGACATGACGATCGGCGAGAACCTCAACTGGATCGCCCATGCCGTGCTCGACGCGAATATGCGGCGTGTCTGCGGCCTTGAGCCCGTCGATGATCCGTTCATTCCGTTCTATCTGTTCGATGCGAGCAACGCCGCCGAGGCCGGCACGCCGCCCGAGCTCTCGAAGGGCTACGGCGACGCCTATGTCGAGGGCTACAAGAAGCTCTGGATGCTGAACTGATGACCGAGGAGGCCATGGGTCTGCAAGCTCTTCACTTCTCGAAGACCTTTGGTGGCCACCGGGCGCTCGACGACGTCTCGCTGACCCTCAGGAAGGGCGAGATCCACGGCCTCCTCGGCCAGAACGGCTGTGGCAAGTCCACCTTCATCAAGATCCTCGCCGGTTATCATGCTCCCGATCCCGGCGCGGAACTCATCCTCGGCGGACAGCCGGTTTCGCTGCCGCTGCCCTCCGGACGGTCGCAGGCGCTCGGCATCAGCATCGTCCACCAGCATCTCGGCGTCATTCCTTCCCTGAGCGTCGTCGAGAACCTGGAACTGTCGCAACTGAGCGCCTCGCGTGAACTCGCCATCTCGTGGCGGGCGAAGCGGGACAAGGCGACGGCGACCTTTGCGCGCTACGGCCTCGACATCGACCCGGCGCTTCCCTTGTCGCGCCTCGCGGCGGTGGAGCGGGCGATGGTGGCCATCATCCGCGCCGTCGAGGATCTCCGCTCGTCCGGCCGCGACGGCGGCGTGCTGATCCTCGACGAGCCGACGCCCTTCCTGCCGAAGCGCGACGTGCAGAAACTGTTCGAACTTGTGCGCCAGATCGCGGCGACGGGCGCCGGCGTGCTGTTCGTGTCGCATGACATCGACGAGGTGCAGGAGATCACCGACCGGGCGACGATCCTGCGCGACGGGCGCAATACCGGAACCGTCGACACACGGGCCTGCAGCCGCCAGCAGATCATCGAACTCATCGTCGGCCGCAAGCTGACGCAGACCTCCGCCGCGTCAGTGCTGCCCGCCGGCGTTCCCGGCCTCGCCAGCATCCGGCGGCTCACAGGCGGCGGGGTCGAGGCGCTGGATCTCGATCTCAAGGCCGGCGAGATCGTCGGCATGACGGGCCTCATCGGCTCGGGCTTCGAGCAGGTGAACTATCTCCTCTATGGCGCACTGCCGGCGAGGGCAGGCTCGCTGACCCTTGGCGGCGCGACCAGCGAGATACCGTCGCATGATCCCGCGGCGTCGATCCGGGCCGGGATGGTCCTCATTCCCGGCGACCGCAACGAGAAGGCGGCGATCGGCGTGCTGCCGATCGAGGATAATGTCACCATGCCGGTGCTGGGCTCGCGGCTCAATCGCTGGAACGTCCGCCGCGCCGCGATGCGCAAGCTGGCGCTGGAGCTCGGCGAGACATTCGGCGTCTCGCCCAACCGGCCGCACCAGCCGCTATCGTCACTTTCGGGCGGCAACGCGCAGAAGGTGGTGCTCGCCAAATGGCTGCAGACGGGTCCGAAGCTCATTCTCCTCGACGAGCCGACGCAGGGTGTCGATGTCGGCGCGCGCGAGCGGGTGTTCGACGCGATCCGCAAATCGACCGACGGCGGCGCCGCCGTCATCTGCGCCAGTTCCGACTATGAACAGCTCGCGGCACTGTGCCATCGCGTGCTGATCTTCTCCGGCGGCCGCGTCGTCCGGACCCTTCAGGGGGCCGATGTCAGCAAGGACGAGATCGCGCGCGCCTGCCTCGAAAGCCCATCCCTTCTCCGAGCCGCCTCATGACCAACGTCGCTTCCAGTTCTCCGCCCCGTTCCCGGCAGCTCGTCCTCCAGCTCGAACGCTACGGCCTCGTTCTCGGCCTGCTGATCCTGGTCGCGATCTTCGGCGCCATCCGCCCGGACACCTTCCTCAGCTGGGGCAATATCTCGGGCATGCTCGGCAGCCAGGCGATCCTCGCCATCGTGGCGCTGGCGCTGATCATCCCGCTGACGGCCAACGATTTCGACATGTCGCTCGCCAGCGTGCTGACGCTCGCCTCGGTGATCGTCGCGGTCCTCAACGCGCAGATGGGCGTGCCGCTCTGGCTGGCGATCCTCGCGGCGCTGGCCATGGGCCTCGTCGTCGGCCTGATCAACGGCTTCCTCATCACCTATTTCCGCATCCACTCGCTGATCGTGACGATCGGCACCGGCACATTCGCCACCGGCGTCGCCGTCTGGTTCAGCGGCGCCCAGACCATCAGCGGCGTCGACTTCGCGCTCATGCAATATGTGATCGTGAAGCGCATCTTCGGCATCCCGATCGTCTTCTACTATGCCGTGCTGCTCGCGCTGGTGATCTGGTATTTCTTCGAGCGCACGGCAGCGGGGCGACGGGTTTTGTTCGTCGGCCGCGGCCGCGAGGTGGCGCGGCTCAGCGGCATCAACACCGACCGCGTCCGCCGGGGCGCGCTGGTCGCCTCGGGCCTGCTCGGCGCCATCGCCGGCGTCCTCTATTGCGGCACGCAGGGCGCCGCCGATCCGTCCTCGGGCGTTTCCTTCCAGCTGCCCGCCTTCGCCGCGGCCTTTCTCGGCTCGACGGCGATCACCCCCGGCCGCTTCAATGCCTGGGGCACGCTGATCGCGGTCTATTTCCTCGTCGTCGGCATCACCGGGCTCATCTTCATGGGCATGAGCTCCTATGTGCAGTCGATGTTCTATGGCGGCGCGCTGCTGGTCGCGGTCGTGCTCTCGCAATTGGTGCGCGGCCGCGCCGAACAGCAGTTCTGAGGCTGCGCAAGGCCGTATCCGAAGGCCGGGTGCTGCGCGCCCGGCCTCCCCGTGCTTCCGTCAGGCGCCTGCCTTGAGGCTGGCCATGTCGATCACGAAGCGATAGCGGACATCGCCCTTTTCGAGGCGGCGGAACGCCTCGTTGATGTCGGCGATATCGATCACCTCGACGTCGCTGACGATGCCGTGCTCGGCGCAGAAATCCATCATCTCCTGCGTTTCCGCCGGGCTGCCGATCGAGGAGCCTGCGATCGAGCGTCGTGCAGCGATGAGGTGGCCGCCGAGCAGCGGCGCGAGCGGCGTCAGCGCGCCGACCACCGCCATGGTCCCGTCCAGCCTGAGCAGCGCCATATAGGGATTGGCGTCGTGGCTGACCGGCACGGTACTCAGGATGAAGTCGAAGCTGCCGGCATGGCGCTCAAGCGCCTCGGGATCGGTCGAAACCAGCACCGCGTCGGCGCCGAGACGCAGCGCATCGGCGCCCTTGGCCTCCGAGGTCGTGATCATCACCACCTCGGCGCCGAGCGCCTTGGCGAAGCGGAGGCCGAGATGGCCGAGCCCGCCAAGGCCGATCACGCCGACCTTCTGTCCGGGCCCGACCTTCCAGTGACGCAGCGGCGAATAGGTCGTGATGCCGGCGCAGAGAAGCGGCGCGACGGCCTTGAGGTCGAGCGTGGCGGGAATCCGCACGACGAAATGCTCGTCGACCACGATCCGGTCGGAATAGCCGCCGAAGGCGAGCTGCTCCGAACCGCGCTCGCGGGCATTGTAGGTCCAGGTCGGGACCTCCTCGCAATACTGCTCCAGCGCGCTCTGGCAGGGCCGGCAGTGGCGGCAGGAGTCGACCATGCAGCCGACGCCGGCAATGTCGCCGACGGCGAAGCGGCCCGCCTCGGCGCCGACCGAAACGACGCGCCCGACGATCTCGTGACCGGGCACCATGGGGTAGAGCGCATTGCCCCAATCGTTGCGGCTCTGGTGCAGGTCCGTATGGCAGACGCCGCAATAGAGGATATCGATTTCGACATCCCGCGGGCCGGGCGAGCGCCGCTGGAAGGTGAACGGCCGCAGCGGCGAGTGGGCGTCCTCGGCGGCATATCCGAGCGCATCGATCATCGCGTTATCCCTCGATCCTGTTTGGTCGACATTTTTCAACATTTCCGGACATTCCCGCTGCCCCGCAAAACGCGGTGCCGAGGTCCGGAGCCGGTCCGGCGGCGGGCCCGGCGCGCCGTAACACTGTATCCGGCCGCCGTTCATTTTGTAGACAGAAAAATGCGCCCGACCTGACCCGGCCTCGGCCGGAGGGAACATCGATTGCGAGACAGAAAAGCAAGAGTAATCAGCATTATAATCAGAGACATATGGCTGAAGCCATCCCTGGTCCCGACGAGAGATGGCGCACTGCGGCGCCAATTTATGTTTTCTGTTGACAGTCTGTAGGATTTGGCTGACGCTTTCGATCATCGAGCCCTCAAGGGGCCAAGAGGAAAGCAGGGACCAATCATGACCAACGGCACCAATGCGCCGACGGCGCTCACCCGTCGCGACACGCTCCGTCTCGCATCGTTGTTCGCAGCGTCCACGCTGGCGGGCGACCTCATCGGCGGTACGGCGGCCCATGCCGCGACGGCGGGCACGCTGGTCGTGGCGGCGCCCGGCACGCCGCAAAGCCTCGACAACGAGTTCGACGGCAGCCTCGGCACGATCGACGCGATCGGCCAGCTCTATGACAGCCTTGTCGCCTACAAGAAGATCCCGGATCCGAAGGTCCCGGACGTGCTGCGCGAGGACATCGTCGACGATCCCTCGCTGCCCGGCGCAGCCCATCTCGAAGGTCGGCTCGCCGAGAGCTGGGAAGTCGCGCCCGACGGCATGATGCTGCGCCTGCGCCTCAGGAAGGGCGTCAAGAGCAACTGGGGCAACGAGCTGACGGCCGAGGACGTCAAGTGGACCTGGGACCGGAAGTTCGCGCTGAACGCGATCGGCGGCTTCCAGGTCGGGCTCATGGATCTCGCCTCGCCCGACGCGGTGAAGGTCGAGGACCGCTACACGGTCTCGTTCCACCCGACCCATCCCAACCCGATCATGCTGAAGATCCAGACGCATCGCTATGCGAACATCTTCGACTCGACGAAGTGCAAGGAGATGGCGACGGCCGAGGATCCGTGGGCGCGCAAGTTCCTCGAAAGCAATTCGGCCGGCTTCGGCCCGTACAGCCTGAAATCTCTGGTACGCGGCCAGCAGGCGGTGTTCACGGCGCGGCCGGACTATTATCTCGGCAAGCCGGCCATCGACACCATCATCTACAAGGAGGTGCCGACCTCGGCGACCCGCACCGCGCTGCTGCAGGGCGGTGCCGTCGACATCGCGCAGGCGCTGCAGCCGCTCGAGATCAAGCAGCTCGGCAAGGCGCCAGGCGTGACAATCGAGACGGTCGACGCCTCGTCGATGATGTGGATCATCCTGAACGCCAAGGTCGCGCCCTTCGACAAGCCCGCGGTGCGGCAGGCGATGAACTATGCCTTCCCGCGCGACGCGGTGATCGCCTCGGTGTTCCAAAACATCGCGAGCCCGCTGAAGGGCTGCATGCCGTCGATCTATCCGGGCTACAGC
This sequence comes from Kaistia sp., assembly GCA_963966455.1. Classification (GTDB taxonomy): domain Bacteria; phylum Pseudomonadota; class Alphaproteobacteria; order Rhizobiales; family Kaistiaceae; genus Kaistia; species Kaistia cartagenensis. The sequence goes on from CAWZZK010000146.1 coordinate 25,950, forward strand.
GACGCCTTCGACCAGTATTCGCTCGACCTCGACAAGGCGAAGGCGCTGCTGGCGGAAGCGGGGCTGCCCGACGGCTTCAAGGTCGAGATCGCCTATAATGCCGGCGACCCCGTTCAGGAGCCGATCGCGCTCCTCTTCCAGACCTCGCTGCGCAAGATCGGCGTCGAGCTGGTGCTCCGAAAGGTGCCGGCCGGCACCTATTTCAACGAGGTCTCCGCGAAGAAGCTGCCGATGCTGTTCTTCGTCGATGCGCCCTGGACGGCCGATCCGGTCTTCGCGCTCCGCCTCTATTTCTATTCCAATTCCTTCGTCGACTATTCGAACTATGCGAATCCGAAGGTCGACGAAATGATCGAGGCCGGCTCGCAAATGACGGATCTCGCCAAGCGCACCGAGCTGATGCTCGAGATCCAGAAGATCGTGATGGCCGATGCGCCGTGGGTCTTCGTCGCCTCGCCGAACTTCACCATGGCGCGCCGCGACAAGGTGGCAGGCTTCACCTACTACACCTCGAACTCGATCAACTTCGCCGATTTCTCCGTCAAGGCATGACGGCGGTCCCGACATCGAAAGGCGCCGGCCCGTTCGCCGGCGTCGCCCTCTCGTCGCGGCAGGGAGGGGCCGGCCTCGCCCGCCAACTTCAGGCGCTCGCGGCGATCCTCCGCTGGCGGCCGCTCTTCGCGCTCGGCTATGTCATCGTGATCGGCGTCGCCGCCTGCGCGATCCTCGCGCCCTGGCTGGCGCCCTATGACCCGGTGACAGCCAATCCTGAAGCCTATCTGCAGCCACCCAGCTGGCAGCATTGGCTCGGCACCGACAATACCGGCATGGATATCTTCAGCCGCATCCTCTACGCGCCGCGCACCGACCTCACCATCGCGCTGCTCGGCACCGGAGTCTCGGCGCTCATCGGCATCCCGCTCGGCGCCGTCGTCGGCTATTACGAGCAGCGCTCGCGCCTGCGCGCGGCGTTCAGCGTCACGGTGATGCGCTCGGCCGACGTGCTGCAGGCTTTTCCCGTCTTCGTCTTCGCCATCGCGCTGGTGGCGGTGTTCGGGCAGGGCATCGTCAGCGTCGTGATCGCCATCGCCTTCGTGAACATCCCGATCTATTTGCGGCTGATGCGCAGCCAGGTGCTCTCGATCCGCGGCATGCGCTATGTCGACGCCGCCTTCGTCGCCGGCGCCTCGGATTTCGCGATCCTCTCGCGCCATATCCTGCCGAACGCGGTCGGGGCGGCGCTCGCCCAGCTCTCGATCAATATCGGCTGGTCGGTGCTGCTCACCGCCGGGCTCAGCTTCGTCGGCGCCGGCGTCGTCGCGCCGACGCCGGAATGGGGATCGATGATCGCCACCGGCTTCCAGAACGTGACCACCGGCCAGTGGTGGCCTTCGGTCGTGCCTGGCATCGCGCTCGGCATCACGGTGTTCGGCTTCGCCCTCGTCGGCAGCAGCCTCGAGATCCTCGCCGATCCGGCGCAGATGCGGCTCGCGGTGCGCCGCAGAGAGGCGAGGTGAGGGACATGGCGCTCGCCCGCTACATCCTGCGCCGGCTCATCTTTGTCGTGCCGCAGCTGCTCGGCATCCTGATGGTCGGCTTTTTCCTCGTGAAGCTCATCCCCGGCGATCCGGCGGTGCTGATGCTCGGCCCCAACGCCACGCCGGAATCCGTCGCCGCGCTCCGCTCATCGCTCGGGCTCGACCAGTCGATCGTCACGCAGTTCGGCGTCTATATCGGCCATGTGCTGCGCGGCGATCTCGGCATCTCGTGGCAGTCGACCCGGCCGGTCCTCGACGATCTCCTCGAGCGGTTCCCGGCGACGCTGGAGCTCGTGACGCTCGGCCTCGCCCTCGCGCTCGTCATCGGCGTGCCGCTCGGCATCGCCTCGGCCAGCGAGCGCGGCGGGTCGGTGCGCCGGGCGGGCGATCTCTACGGGCTGCTCGCGGGCGCGATCCCGGACTTCTGGCTCGCCCTCGTCATGATCTATCTCTTCTATTCCGTGCTCGGTATCGCGCCGCCGCCGCTCGGGCGCATGGACATCGCGCTGTCGAATCCGCCCTTCGTCACCGGCAGCATGATCCTCGACAGCCTCCTCGCCGGAGACTGGGAAGCGCTCCATTCTGTCCTCAGCCATCTCGTGCTGCCGGTGGTGACGCTCGGCCTCATCAATGCCGGGCCGATCCTCAAGGTCACGCAATCGACCATGCTGCGGGTGCAGGCCTCGGACTTCATCCGCTATGCCGAGACCTGCGGCCTGCCGCGCAAGGTGGTGCGGCGCCAGGCGATCCGCGCCTCGCTGCCTTCGATCGTCACCATCGTCAGCGTGCTCTACGGCTTCCTCATCGGCGGCGCGGTGCTCGTCGAGATCGTGTTCAGCTGGGGCGGCGCCGGCCAATATGCCGTCCAGGCCGTGCTGAACGCCGACATCAATCCGGTGCTCGGCTTCGTCGTGTTCTCCGCCGTCTTCTCGCTGGTCGTCTATCTCCTCGTCGACCTCGCCTATTTCATGCTCGACCCGAGGACGCGAGGCTAGGATGACCGAAACCGCCGCGCCGCTGCTCGCCGTCGAGGATCTCCATGTCTCCTTCCCACACCCCACGGGCAACGCCGTCGAGGCGCTGCGCGGCATAGACCTCACCATCGCGCGTGGCGAAATGATCGGCGTCGTCGGCGAATCCGGCGCCGGCAAGACGACGCTCGCCCGCGCCATTCTCGGCATGGTGCCGCGGCCGGGCCGCGTGACGAGGGGCCGCGCGACGTTCCGCGGCGAGGTCATGACGGAGCTGGAGGACGACGCGCGCCGCGCGATCCTCGGCCGCGATCTCTCGATGATCATCCCCAACCCGCGCGGCGAGCTCAATCCCGTCCTCACGGTCGGCGAGCATATCGGCAATGTGCTGCGCCATCATCGCGGGCTGGACAAGACAGCCGCGCGGGCCGCGGCGCTCGATCTTTTGCGCGCCGTCGCCATCCCCGATCCGCAGCGCCGGCTCGACGCCTATCCGCATGAGCTGAGCGGCGGCATGGCGCAGCGCGTGGTGATCGCCATCGCGCTCGCCTGCTCGCCGACGCTCGTCATCTCCGACGACGCCACCAGCGGCCTGGACGTCACCGTGCAGGCGCAGATCCTCGATCTCCTCAAGCAATTGATCCGGGCGAACGACGCTTCGGCGATCTTCATCACCCGCGACATCGCCGTCACCGCGCATTTCTGCGACCGCATCGCCGTGCTCTATGCCGGCGAAATCGTCGAACTCGCCGCGGTCGGTACCTTCTTCGACGGCCCCCGGCACCCCTACAGCATCATGCTGCTCGCGGCCTTCGCCTATAGCGCCGAGCTGCGCCGGCACTGGACGCGGCCCGAGGGCGAGGAAGAGGCGCTGCCGCCCGGCGGCTGCAGCTTCGCGGCGCGCTGCGTCCGCCGCAAGCAACGCTGCCTGATGGAGCGGCCTGCGCTGCGCGCGGTTCCCGGGGGCTCCGCCGTCCGCTGCCACTTTCCCGTCGGAGTCGCGCCATGACGCTTCTCGAGGTGCGCGATCTCGTCAAGCATTTCCCGATCGGCGGCTCGCGCCGACGCGTGCAGGCCGTCAATGGCATCAGCTTCTCGATCGCGCGCGGCGAGACAGTCGCCCTGGTTGGGGAATCGGGTTCCGGCAAGACCACCGTCGGGCGCTGCCTGCTCGGCCTCGTGCCGCCGACCAGCGGCACGATCCTCTTCGAGGGCAAGCCCGTCGGCGGCGCGTTCAATGTCCGCTCGCCGGGGCTGCGCGGCCGGATGCAGATGGTGTTCCAGGAGCCCGCGGAATGTCTCAACCCGCGCCATCGCGTGGCCGACATCCTCGCCGAGCCGCTGATCTATGTCGGCATGGCGCGCGCCGATCGCGACAAGCGAGTCGTCGAGGTGGCGCAGCAGATCGGCCTTCATCTCGCGATGCTGGACAAGCTGCCCTCGCAGCTCAGCGCCGGGCTGCAGCAGCGGGTCGGCATCGGCCGCGCCATCATCACCCGCCCGGATCTCGTCGTCTTCGACGAGCCGACCTCGGCGCTCGACCCGACCGCCCGCGCCGAGATCGTCGAGCTTTTGCAGGAGCTGCAGGCCGAGCTCGGCACCGCCTATCTCTTCATCTCGCACGATCTTTCCACGGTGCGCTTCCTGAGCGACCGCGTGATCGTGCTCTATCTCGGCAGCATCGTCGAAGACGGCCCGGCGGAGCGGCTCTTCGCCGAGCCAAGCCATCCCTACAGCCTCGGGCTGCTCGCCTCCGTGCTGCTGCCGCATCCATCGCTGAAGACGGAGACGCGCCTCGCGCTCGCTGGGGAGATCCCGAGCCCGATCGATCTGCCGCCGGGCTGCCCCCTCGCCGGACGCTGCCCCTTCGTGGAGGACCGCTGCCGCATCGCCTTCCCGCCGCGCATCGCCATCGATGGCGGGCACGACGTCTTCTGCGTCAACCACCAGAAGGTCACCGCGCTCGGCGGGGCGACCGACAACGCCGCGCGCTTCCAGGAGATCGTTGCGCGCGTGCTGGATCCCGCCCGCGACTGATCCTCCCGCACGCCTGCCGCGTCGCTCACCCCGCCCGACGCGATCGCGCGCCGCCACGCGCATCACCGACAGACCCGAGAGACCGCGAGGAGAGCATGAAGCCCTTCATCTTCAGCACGACCAGGAGCGTCCAGTTCGGCGCCGGCGCTCTTGACGCGCTCGGCGCGGTGTCGCGCGAGCGCATCGGCACCCGCGTCATGCTCGTCACCGATCCCGGCATGATCCGGACCGGCATCGTCGATCGCGCCGTCGCCGGCCTCGCCGCGTCCGGGGTCGAGGCCGTGCTCTTCGCCGATGTCGAGGCCGACCCGCCCGAGCCCGTGATCCACGCCGCCGCCGCCAAAGCGCGTGGCGCTGCCGTCGCGGGCGTCATCGGCCTCGGCGGCGGCTCCTCGCTCGACGTCGCCAAGCTGGTCGCGGTGCTCGCGCGCGGCGAGGAGAGGCTCGAGGACATCTACGGCATCGGCAAGGTCAGGGGCGGCCGGCTGCCGCTCGTCCTCATTCCGACCACGGCCGGCACCGGCTCGGAGGTCACGCCGATCTCGATCGTCACGACGGCGACCAGCGAGAAGATGGGCGTCGTCTCGCCCGTGCTCCTCCCCGACATCGCCATCCTCGATCCCGCGTTGACGCTCGGCCTGCCGCCGCATGTCACCGCGGCGACCGGCATCGACGCCATGGTCCATGCCATCGAGGCCTATGCCTCGCTGAACGCCAACAACAATCCCGTCTCGAGGCTGCTGGCCCGCGAGGCGCTGGCGCTGATGGGCCGCGCGCTGCTCGCCGCCGTGCGCGACGGTGGCGACATCGAGGCGCGGAGCGAAATGCTGCTCGGCTCCATGCTCGCCGGCCAGGCCTTCGCCAATTCGCCCGTCGCCGCCGTCCATGCGCTCGCCTATCCGCTCGGCGGTCATTTCCACATTCCGCATGGCCTCTCGAACGCGTTCGTCCTGCCGCATGTTCTGCGCTTCAACGTCGAGCACGTCCCGGAGCCCTATGCCGAGATGGCGCCCTTCGCCTTTCCCGAGCTCGGTGCCACCCCCGCGGCGACGCGCGCCACGGCCTTTTGCGACCGCCTTGCCGCCTTGGCGGCGGATTGCGGCCTGCCGCGCTCGCTCCGCGAGGCCGGCGTCCCGGAAAGCGCGCTTCCCCGCCTTGCGGCAGACGCGATGAAGCAGACGCGTCTCCTCGGCAACAACCCGCGGCCGCTGACCGAGGCCGATGCCCTCGCGATCTATGCCGCCGCCTATCGAGGGTCCTGAGATGACGCTTTCACTTCGCGATCCCGGCCTTCTTGAGACGCGCGCCTATGTGGCGGGCCGCTGGGAGGCGGGGACGGCGACATTCGAGGTCCGCAACCCCGCGACCGGCGAATGCGTCGCCCGCGTCGCGGATCTCGGCGTCGATGCTATGCGGGAGGCGATCAACGCCGCCGCCCTTGCGCAGAAGGAGTGGGCGGCACGGACGGCGAAGGAGCGCTGCGCGATCCTCCTCGACTGGCAGGCGCTGATGCTGGAGAAGGCCGACGATCTCGCCGAGATCCTGACCGCCGAGATGGGCAAGCCGCTCGCCGAGGCGCGGGCCGAGATCGTCTATGGCGCGAGCTTCATCCAGTGGTTCGCCGAGGAGGCTCGCCGCGTCTATGGCGACGTCGTTCCCGGCCACCAGCGCGACAAGCGGATCCTCGTCCTCAAGCAGCCGATCGGTGTCGTCGGCGCCATCACGCCGTGGAACTTCCCCAATGCGATGATCGCCCGCAAGGTCGCCCCGGCGCTTGCCGCCGGCTGCGCCTTTGTCGGCCGGCCGGCGCGCGAGACGCCGCTCTCCGCGCTCGCCATGGCCGTGCTCGCCGAGCGCGCCGGCCTGCCGCCAGGCCTCTTCAGCATCGTGACGGGAACCGACTCGAAGGCGCTCGGACTCGAGCTCTGCACCAATGCGAAGGTGCGCAAGCTCACCTTCACCGGCTCGACCGAGGTCGGGCGCATCCTGATGCGCCAGTCGGCGCATGACATCAAGAAGCTGTCGCTGGAGCTCGGCGGCAATGCGCCCTTCATCGTCTTCGACGACGCCGATCTCGACGCCGCCGTCGAGGGCGCGCTCATCGCGAAATACCGCAACTCCGGCCAGACCTGCGTCTGCGCCAACCGCATCTATGTCCAGAGAAGTGTCATGGACGCCTTCGCCGGCAAGCTCGCGGCGGCGACCGCCGGCCTGAAGGTCGGCAATGGCCGCGAGGCGGGCGTCGCGATCGGGCCGCTGATCGACGGCGCTGCGGTGGAGAAGGTCGAGGCGCATGTCGAGGATGCCGTCCGGCGCGGCGCGCGGGTGCTGGTCGGCGGCGCTCGCTCGTCGCTCGGCGGCAATTACTTCCAGCCGACGGTGCTGGCGGGCGTGACGCGGGGCATGCGGATCCTCGAGGAGGAGACCTTCGGCCCCGTCGCGCCGCTCGTCGCCTTCGACACCGAGGAGGAGGTCATCGCCATGGCCAACGACACCGAATTCGGCCTCGCCGCCTATTTCTATGCCCGCGACCTCGGCCGTGTCTGGCGCGTCGCGGAGGCGCTGGAATCCGGCATGGTCGGCGTCAATACCGGACTCATCTCGACCGCCGAGGCACCCTTCGGCGGCATCAAGTCCTCCGGCCTCGGGCGCGAGGGCTCCCGCCACGGCATCGACGACTATCTCGAGCTCAAATATGTCTGCATGGCGATCTGAGGCCGCAGGATATGAGAGGCTCGCCGGAGCGGAGATGCATCGGCTGGGGATCGCCCGGCCGCGGCCGTCGCGACCCTTGCGCCGGCGCAGCGCTTCGTGATACCGCACGGCACGTCCGACGGGCCGGCTCCGGCCGCCCCGCCGCAAGGCCGCGCTCGCGCGTTCGGACCGCGGCCCTCGGGCCCGCGACGGAGGGGTGGCCGAGTGGTTGAAGGCGCACGCCTGGAAAGTGTGTATACGGGAAACCGTATCGCGGGTTCGAATCCCGCTCCCTCCGCCATTTACTCAGAATGTCGTACAACGACGCTAATTTTCGCAGAGCCCTTCGTCTACGCTGCACAATCTCAGCAAATCTGACAACGGCTGCTCGCTCCTTTGGCCTAGTTCGACGCGATCTGCCCTCCAGCTTCTTTGATCGCTTCACGTAGGATTTCATGCAGGCGGCTCAGGAACAGACGTGCGTCCGAAGTCATCGCGGCACTGATCCGGGGCGCGGCCACGTCATGAATCGTCTCAATCGTGTGGGCCCTGCGCATTGCTGACCCTGGCCCGCTGTGATCGAATGCCTCTCGCCAGCCAGCCACTTGATCGTCTGTAAGCCTTGTTTTCGTCAAATCGTACAGGCGCGCGAATACTGTTCTGCGGATCCGGTCGAGGGCCAACTCGCGTTCATCATCCCTGTGCGGAAGCCGTGTCCAGTCGGCAGGTCGGTCCAGCCACTTTGAAGCCTCTTCCTGCAGCCGAGCGAGAAGGTCTGCCACTGGTGTCAAGTTGTCGTACTCGTCCGCCCAACGTGAAGCGAGGCGGCGGCTCAGGGCCTTGATCCTCGTCCAGTGCTCCTTGGAGATACCATCGTGGTAGGAAATGCCAAGACGAGCCCGCCAAGGATCTCTGAATGCGTCGATTGCGTCGTGCATGGCGATTTCCAAGCCCTTTAGCTCGTATATCGGGCTGCAGTCCGTCTCTTCGCTCGGTGCGCCCGACAAGCGCATCATCTCGAGCAGTTTCTCAAGTTGGCGCTTGAAGCCACCAGGCAGTTTGGCAGTCGGCTTGTCCAAGCCACCAAGAAACACGGAATGACCATCGACCTGTCGTTCGACAGCACCAGCGACACCTGCACCCACGATGTCGCGGAGGCTCGCGATGGCATTGCTAACCGAGCCCAACACATGGTCGCGCTTCTGGTCGAAAGAGCCAAGGTTCGCGCCTTTGACCTGATCAAAGTGGGTGAAGGCGATAGCCAGCTTGTCGGCGAAGCCTGAACTGCCAACGGCTCGAAGGAGGGCAAGCGGAGCGGCTTGCATCGGCTGCTGCGCATTATCGACAAGGAGGATCATATCGACGCGAGAGAACTTGTTGGTCACTCGGGTGGAAACCGAGGAGACACTGCTTGCGGTGTGACCAAGGCCCTGGCCGTCCAGCAGCACCAGTTTGAACTCTTCATCCTGTTCATCAAGACTAGGGTAGAGCGGTCCTTGAACGCGGATTCCGTCGACAAGGGGGGTGAGCAGCCGTCCGAACTGTTTGTGATGATTGCTCGAAAACCAGCGAACAGCCGCAAGGAAGTCATCACGGTCATCGCTGTTGTAGGTCCAGATGATCGGCCAGTCGGTTGCGGATCGCTCGGTGTTCCCAGTTTCGATGCGGTCGAAACGTTCGACGACCTCGTCCATCACGTCCAGAGCGAGCGTCGAGAAACGAGGGTTCTTGAATGCTTCGACACCGAACAGTTCGAGCCAAGCGGCCTTGCCATCAGCCGACTTTTCGTCGCTGAGCCGACCGATCTGCGCTTCGCAGAAAGTGCCCGTCTCTTTCGCAAGGTCCTTGATAGCATTGACAAAGCCGAGCAGGCGGATGTGCTGGCTTTCGATCTCTTCCGCCGTGACTTCCTCGTCTTCGCTGATCGCCGTGTCCGGCTTTGGCTCGTCTTCGAAAGAGAAATCGTCGTCTTCGCTTTCTTGGGCTGTATTCCATCCGCCGAGAATGTAAGAAAGGCGGAACCGCTGCTCCCGATGTTCGAGAAGCGCCGCGGCAATTTTCGCGTCCGACTTGCCTTGGATCGCTTCGAGGCAAGCCTCCTCGATGCACTCATCGATGTGCGCGCGTACCTCGTGCTCTGGCATAAACGTAACAGCGGCGTAGAAGTCGCCGGGTGCAACGACGATCTCGATATCGGCAGTGGTCGTCTTGGCTGTCGATGTCGACGGAAAACGATCAGTCTCCGGGTCAGAACCGATGACATGGCGAAGCAAGGTGGTCTTGCCCGCTCCCGTTGTTCCGAGAAACAGGACCGTGCTGTAGCCGTCGTCGCGGGTGGGGAGAGCAATGACTGCCGAGCGGCTCGCTTCCGCATCATGCGCTTCTGCTTCGATGCCGTCGAAGAATGCGGAAACCACGATGTCGTCGAACTCGAGTGCTGCATCCTTGCGGCGATCGCCAGACCACCAGGACTCGTTCTGTAGCAGTTCATTCAGTTGGCCGACCAGCCGGTCCGCTTCTATATCGTCAGAGGTTCCGAGCCCCTTTCTGACCTTGAGACCCCATTCGTTTCGGCTGTCTCGGCGAACCGGATGCCGGAAGGTCACACTCCATCCGGGGCGGTTCGATCTGGTCTTAGTTGCAGTGAACTTGCGATCGATCACGGCGTTGTTCTCCGTTGTTCCAGAGTTTTCTACACGCCGTAGCTCGCCCTGTCAATCAGAAACGGAACAACGCAGAACAACATTCAACTCCAGCAGCCACTCGGGCGAGTGACGATGGCCCACCCCGAGCGCACCATACCCGCAAGGTGAAATGCCTAACTTGGAGCGAGCGAAGTGGACGCAGCTGCCGCGCGTCCGCCCGTCAGGGTTTGAGCAACTGCGGTGGGTTGCTCAGGAACCGGAGAAGAGTACTCGCTTACGTTTTTCCCATTCTCCGCCATCAAATCATTGTTGCTATAAGTCGTTCGCCGTCCGAGAGACTTCGTCGAGTAGAGCCGCGGTTTCCGGGGCTTTGCGGCGGTCCGTTTTCGGCGGCGGCGCTAGAGACGGTTTTCTGACGGCCTTGGCGGCACCGTCGCGACCGTGGCTCCGCAACGTCGCTCGAAGCCAACAAATTTCACAAACTTGGTATGGCTCGACGCGCAAGATCTCCATGTCCCAGCCGGCCTTTAGCGCCAGCTCGTTGTCCGCCAGAACATAAGCTCGCCGCTCCTCGGCACTCAGATGCGACAGCTCCACTGTGGGCACCGCGGCAATGCCCAACTCCTTCGCCGCCAGCACGCGGCCATGGCCGATGACGATCTCGTTGTCGTCGCCGATCAGCGCCGTCTCGCCAGAGTCGCCCATGTCGGGATCCACGGAGCTCCACCAAGCGCCAACGCCAACATCCCTGCTGCATCACCCGCTTGCGCGAGGCCGGGCGCTCACTGGAGGCGGCTGACGGAGCGGCGGTGACGATCTTGTGGCCATTCCGATCAAACGCCACTACAACTGTGCGCAGAGCCTACATTTTTGAAGAATCCATCTCGGAAAGTAATGCCGTTATAGCTCTGTGCAAGAAGACTACTCTATCCATATCGTTGCCAATGCGCGTTTCGAATTCGAAGACATCGATACCATTTAGTATTTCGTTGAGCGCGGCGCTCAGGATAAGAACGATCGTCACGATCGAGATTTATTTGCGATATATCCGCAGAAGCGCTGACTACTTCCATCATCATCACCTCGATGCGTCAAAATAGGCACGACCATTCTTGGGCGAGAACGCCGTTCCGCCATCGCCAGATTACGGGCTTCTAATCAATACCGTTCCGGTTGATTCTTGCCAATACGCGGAGCGGCCTCCGCTCAGTTGCTGGCTGGCCGTCGTATTGTTAAAGAAGTCATCGATATGGCGAGAACATTGCGTGCGTGTACGAGTGTATATTAAACTTTATCGGAGATATGCTTGCCCAAGGCATGTCCACCAGCGATTTCTTGTCCCGAGAGTTGTCCGCGAAGTCTGGCACCGCTGGCAGCGCTTCTAGCCGCAGCGCCGAGCTCAGCATCATTGGAAGGTCCTTCTGGCTCTTCCGGATCCAACATAGGACCTTTGTTGTCGCCAATTCCGCGCACGCTTGGCTAGGGGCTGAGTCACGTTTCGGACTACGATCGTCGTTCGCCGTCCTCGTCGCATCCGTCTCGATCCGGATCGAGCCGAGATGGTCGCGGTTGACGACGCAATTGTCTCTGCCGACGATTCGGATATCGGGGTGCGGCACCTTCGAATTGAGGCCAGTTGAGTCGATTCGCGTGTCGCAGAACTGACGGCCGACATAAGCAGTGCCGCCCGTCGGCGTCGATACCGTCGTGATCCGGTCGCCGTGGGGTCCATAGTTGTGGACGAGGCTTCGCGTCGACGACGTCGCGGGGACGAGGCGATTCAGCCCATCATAGGCGAAGGCCCCGACGCCATCGCCGCTGATGCTTCCGACTGCCGATCCGAATCCCGGCACGTCGATGACCACGAGGCTTTCGGCCGCGTAGCCGATCGGCGAACTCGGCAACGCCGCCGTTGCTTTGTGTCTTCAGCCCCGCCCGCTCAGGCGAAGGCGGCGTCCTTGGCGAAGCGGCCGGCCTGCAGGATCACCGGGATATGATGGCCCTGTCCGGTCAAGAGCGACAGGTCGGCGAGCGGGTCGCCGTCGACCACGATGAGATCCGCCACCGCGCCGACCGAGACGCAGCCGATCTCGCCGCTCATCCCGAGCAGGTTGGCGGCCTCGACCGTCGCCGAGCGGATGACGTCGATCGCCGGCAGGACGCGGCCGCGGATGACGAATTCCTCGGACTGGTGGCGGTGCATGGCGCCGAGGAGATCCGAGCCATAGGCCATCGGGACGCCGGCTTCCTTGAGGATCTCCAGCGAGCGCGGGCTGCGGACGCGGACATCGTCGATCTTCGCGACCGAGTCCGGCGGCAGGCCGAGGCTGGCGCCCTCGCTCGCCAGCATCTCGTAGGTGACGAGGGTGGGGCAGGCGACCGCGCCCTTCTCCTTCATCAGGGCGGCCGTCGGCGCTTCGATCAGATTGGCATGCTCGACCGAATGGACGCCGCATGCGACGGCGCGGGCGATCGCCTCGTCGGTGTAGAGATGGGCGGCGACATAGGTATGCGCGTTGCGGGCCTCCTCGACGATCGCCTCGATCTCGGCGCGCGAAAACTGGAGGACATGGATCGGATCGGTCGGCGAGGCGACGCCGCCATTGGCCATGATCTTGATGAAGCGCGCGCCCTTGCGCAGCTCGTCGCGCGCCACCTGGCGGACGGATTCGAGGCCGTCGCAGAGGCGGCCGAGCGAGCCCAGCCGGTCGGCCAGATCGTCGGCGGGACGGCTGTCATAGCGGCCGCGCAGGTCGGAATGGCCGCCGGTCTGCGACAGGGCCTTGCCGCAGATGACGAGGCGCGGCCCGCCGATCAGCCCCTGTGCCAGCGCGTCGACGAGCGCCTGCGTGGCGCCGCCGAGATCGCGCACCGTGGTGAAGCCGCGCATGAGCATGCCCCGCATGATGTCGGCCGCGCCGAAGGCGACGAGCGCATCCGGCAGGCGGCTGTTGCGGCCGAGATCGGCGGTGGTCGCGACGACATGGACATGGCAGTCGATGAGGCCGGGCATCAGCGTGCGGCCCCTGAGATCGATGCGCCGCGCGCCGGCCGCGGCGATCGGCCGATCCGAGATTTCCGCGATCCTGCCGACCTCGACGCGCACGAAGCGGTCGTGCTCGCCCTCCGCGCTGGTGCCGTCCAGGATGCGGGCATTCTCGAAGACGACGGGCGTCGGGCTCATCATTCGGCTTTCCCCTTGCTGGCCGCGGCCGTTGTCGCCGCCTTGATCTGTTCCTTGAGGATCGATTTCCAGAAGCGCAGCAGGCGGCGGAAATAGACCGGATCGTCGCGCAGCACCGTCTGGACGCCCATGCCGCGCAGCAGGCACAACGTGGCGTTGAGCATCACCTCGATCTCGAGCGGATTGAGCCCCGTCTCGTCGAAGAACTGCCGCCAGATGGCGTCGAGGCTGTCGTGGAAGTCCCGCGTCCGCGCCACCAGGCGCACGCGCAGGAAATCGTTGTGCCGCGCCGCGGTGACCTCCTCCAGCGTCAGCATGAAGAAGCGGCCCGAGAAGATGGTCCAGACGCGGTCGATGAAATCGTCGAGGCTCAGCGAGCCGTCGCGCACCAGCGTCGCATAAGTGCGGATTTCCTCTGTGACGATCGTCAGGTGACGGTCGAAGGCCTCGACGACGAGCTCGTCCTTGCCGGCGTAATGATGGGCGAGGGCGCCGCGCGTCAGCCCCGCCCGCGCCGCGATGTCGACCGTCGTCGTCCCGGCATAGCCCTTGGACAGGAGAAGGTCGAGCGTTGCCTCGACGAGGCGCGCGCGGGTGGCGGAAGTCCGTTCTTCCTGCGTCCGCGATGTCTTGTCCGGTGCGATCTCCATGCGCGGAGGTTACCAGCCGGTCAGAAACATTCAAGCATGCATGTATGTATTGACACGGTTCACCGGCTTCGCCATCCTGCATCGCAGCATGCAGCACGGCCGGTGCGTGGAGCGGCCCAACTCATCGATTTGTATCGATCGTGATCCTGCGGCCTCCGCAACGGGCGGCAGTGATGTTCTGCGACCATCGCGCTTCATCGGAAGATGAGACGCGATAAAATCTTCATTTTCATTAGTATAAATATGCGATCCCGTGTCGATCGACTGTCGAAACGGCGTCTTGCCATGCGATATCGCCTGACTTTCACCGCATATGCCCAATAAACCGTCACGATGTGACTTTGCTTTGATCTTTTGCGTCGAGTGTCGCGGTGTTAGCGTCAGCGACAAGACCAGCGAATTGACGACAAAGGGCAGCGCCACCGCAGCGACTGCTTCGCATTCCCGGAATTCCACTCGAAGGTGCGTGATGCCCGAGACCACCCTGGCGGCAGCCAATGTGAAGATCGTCCATGACAAGGCCCGCAACTTGAATCGGTTCGGCGAGCTGATCGAGGAGGCAGCGGCCAAGGGCGTGGACGTGCTGGTGCTGCCCGAGATGGGACTTCAGGGCTATGCGGACTTCGCGCTCGGCATGGGCTCGAAGCCCGCCGCCGAGCAGAAGCAGTATTATTATCGCGAGGCCGAGACGATTCCCGGCCCGTCGACGGAGCATATCGCGGCGCTTGCGCGACGCCATGGCATGACGATCCAGCTCGGTCTCGCCGAGCGCTCGCTGCATGGGAACGCGATCTACAATTCGACGGCGCTGATCGGACCGGGTGGCCTCGTCGGCATCTATCGCAAGACGCACAACACGTTCGAATTCCCCTATTTCTCGCCCGGCGAGGAGACGCCCGTCTTCCGGACGCCGCACGGCACGCTCGCGAGCATCATCTGCTACGACCTCGCCTTCCCCGAGCTGATCCGTGCCTATGCCGTGAAGGGCGCGGATGTCGTGCTGATGTCGACCGCCTGGCCGATGCGCGGACATGACCGGGCGACCGATTATCACGGCTTCGCCATGGACCTCGCCGCGCAGTCGAACGCCTTCTTCAACCAGTTCTGGCTGGTTGTCTCCAACCACTGTGAGAAGGGCGCCTATTCGCAGGGCGTCGACTATTACGGCGGCAGCCAGATCGTCGATCCGACCGGCAAGGTCGTGGCCTATCTGGCGGACGAGGAAGGGCTCGTGACCCACACCGCCGATCTCGAGGCCGAGATCCTCGCCTCGCGCACCGAGGCCTTTTTCGGGCTGAACCTCCTGATGGATCGCCGGCCGGAGCTCTATGGCGATCTCGTCGACGAGAGCCACCGCTTCCCGCATGAGGCGCTGACGCGGGGCCGGATCGCGCCGCAGGAGGCCCCGGTGGAACCGGCGCTCGACCGCCGCCCCCGTCTCGCCAAGCCATCTCGGCCCGCCTGAGCCGCATCGCATCATGATCACCATCGAAAGCATCGAGGCTGCCGAGGCGCTGTTCTCGGTCCGCTACACCCCGGCCGAACGGGCGCAGATGGTCGGCAATCTCGAGGGCCAGATCGCCTCGGCGGTGGCGCGTCGGGCGGTCGGGCTCGACAATGCCATGCCGATGGCGAGCCGGTTCGATCCGCGCCTGCCGACGACGCCGGTTCCCGCGGCGCAGGCGCCGCTCGTCTACTCGGACGCGGCGGCCGCGCCGCTGTCTGCCGACGAGGCCGACATCGCCTTCGCGCCGCTGACGCGGCTCTCCGCCTGGCTCCGGTCCGGCGCGATCACGAGCCGGCGGCTCACCGAGATCTATCTTCGGCGGATCGCCGCGCTCAATCCGCATCTCTTCTGCTTCGCCGCCGTGATGGACGAGCGCGCGCTCGCCGAAGCCGATGCCGCGGATGCGCTCCTCGCCGGCGGAACCTGGCTCGGGCCGCTGCACGGCGTTCCCTATGGTCTCAAGGACCTGTTCGACACGGCCGGCACGGTCACCGGCTGGGGCGCCGAGCCGTTCCGCCACCGCGTTCCGGAGAAGGACGCGGCCATCGTGGCGAAGCTGCGGGCCGCGGGCGCGGTGCTGCTCGGCAAGACCACCGTCGGCGCGCTCGCCTATAACGACATCTGGTATGGCGGCCGGACCCGCAACCCGTGGAACCTCGACGAAGGCTCGAGCGGGTCGAGCGCCGGCTCGGCTTCGGCCACCGCAGCGGGTCTTTGCGGCTTCTCGATCGGCACCGAGACGCTCGGTTCCATCACTTCGCCGAGCCAGCGCTGCGGCACCACCGGCCTGCGGCCGACCTTCGGCCGCGTCTCGCGCGCCGGCGCCATGGCGCTCTGCTGGTCGCTGGACAAGGTCGGTCCCATTTGCCGTGGCGTCGAGGACACCGCGATGGTGTTGCAGGCGCTCAATGGCTTCGACCCGGCCGACCGCTCCTCGATCGGCGCGCCGTTCAATTTCGATGCCGGCGCTTCGCTCGCCGGCCTGAAGGTCGGCTATCTGCCCGAGGCGTTCAGCGAGGGCGCGACGGAGGTCGACCATGCCGCCCTCGCGGCGCTCCGCGGCCTTGCCGGCGATCTCGGCATCGAGGTGGTCGAGGCGCGCCTGCCGGACCTTCCCTATGGCGCGCTGATGAACATCCTCTATGCCGAGGCGGCGGCGGCCTTCGAGGGTCTGACGCTCTCCGATCTCGACGACACGCTGACCTGGCAGGACGAGGGCGCCTGGCCCAACACCTTCCGCAAGGCGCGTTTCCTTTCAGCCGTCGACCATGTGCAGCTCGACCGCCTGCGATACCAGGTGATGCTGGCGCTGGACGGCCTGTTCAGGGACGTCGACATCCTGATCGGCCCCTTCATGACCGGGCCGATGCTGGTCGCCAGCAATTTCACCGGCCATCCCTGCCTGCATCTGAGGGCGGGCTTCCTCGATCTCGGCACGCGCAGCCCGGCCTCGCTCGGCGCCGGCAAGCTGACGACGGGCGAGGCCGACGATGCGGGGCCACTCCACCGCGTACCGCAGGGCATTTCGCTCTGGGGCCGCCTCTTCGAGGAGGGACCGATGCTCGCTCTCGGGATCGCGCTCGAAAAGGCGCTCGGCGTCGCGGCCGAGCGGCCGCCGCTGCCTGCCTGAACACGCCTTCGCCGCCCGCCGGGCGGCGCTCTTCACCGAACCACGCTGCCACGAACCGGGGACGCTCCGATGAACCGCAGAGAACTCCTGAAATCCACGGCCTTGCTGGGCGGCGCCGCCCTGTTCGGAACGGTCTTCCCCGGCGCGACCTTCGCGCAGGAGACGCCCAAGAAGGGCGGCACGCTGCTCTGGGGGCACTCCGAGACGACGCAGAGCCTCGACATGCACGTCACCGGCTCGGCCTCGACGCTTCGCCTGCTCGAGAACATCCACTGCCCGATCGTGACGGTCGACAAGAGCTTCAACGTCATCCCGATGCTCGCCGAGAGCTTCGAGGAGAGCCCCGATGGACTGACCTACACGTTCAAGCTGCGCAAGGACGTCAAGTTCCACAATGGCAAGACGCTGGATTCGGCGGACGTCAAATATTCGTTCGATCGGGTACGCGATCCGAAGACGGGCGCCGTCAATTTCGAGGTGTTCAAGGATGTCACCTCGATCGAGACCCCCGATGCGAACACCGTCATCGTCAAGCTCGGCCGCGTCAACGCGCCGTTCCTGAGCCGCCTTGCCGAGAACGGCGCCGGCGTGATCATGCCGGCGGATTCCGGCGAGGGTCAGGCGAACATGCCGGTCGGCGCCGGGCCGTTCAAGTTCGTCCGCCGCGAATTCGGCCATGAAGTCGAACTGGTTCGGTTCGACGACTATTTCGAGGGCCCCGCTTATCTCGACAAGGTCATCTCGCGTGAGATCACCGAGCCGACCGTGCGTCTGACCGGGCTGCGCACCGGCGAGCTGCACATGATCAACGACATTCCGGCCGATCGCGTCGCGGAAGTCGAAGGCATCGATACGCTGCAGACGCTGAAGTGGTTCCCGCTCAATTTCGACTTCGTGAACTTCAACCACGACTACGAGCCGTTCAAGGACGCCCGCGTCCGCCAGGCCTTCGACCTGATGATCGACAAGGAACAGCTGCTGCAAGGCGCGCTCTGGGACCAAGGCAAGCTGACGGCCTCGCCGAGCTTCCCGACCTCCAGCTCCTACGACGCCGCCCTCCAGCAGCGTCCGCAGGACATGGACAAGGCCATGGCCCTGCTGGCCGAGGCTGGCTACGGCCCCGGCAAGCTGAAGCTCGTCTTCAAGACTACGACCAACTATCCCTATCATGTCGAGTCGGCGCAGATCATGGCCGAGTGGTTCCGCGCCGCCGGCGTCGAGATGACCATCGAGCAGCTCACCTGGGCCGACTGGCTCAGCCAGGTCTGGGTGAACCGCGACTTCCAGATCTCGATGATGAACTTCTTCACGCTGTGGGAGCCGGACTTCCTCTATTACAGCCTGTGGAATTCGACCGGCGCGTTCAACTACCGCAACATCAAGGACGCCGAGATCGACAAGCTGACGCAGGAAGCGCGCGGCACCGTCGATCCCGCTGCTCGCGCCGAGCTCTACAAGAAGGTCCAGCAGCGCATCTTCGACCAGACGCTCGACGTGATCCTGTGGTTCCGCAACGGCACCATCGGCGCGCAGAAGTCGGTCGGCGGCCTCGATACGATCGTGCATCCGAACGGCAGCAACCTGAACTTCCACAAGGTCTGGCTGAACAGCTGACCTTGCCGGCGCGGGAGCGGTCCGGTCGTCCGGTCCGCTCCCCTCGTGGTCGCCGCTCATCGGGACGCCCCCCTCCCCATGACTTATGTCCTCAACCGCCTGCTCTCCATCGTCCTGACGCTCTGGCTGATCTCCGTGATCACCTTCGCCGTCACGTCGATCCTGCCCGGCGACGTCGCGATGATGATCCTCGGCACGCAGTCGAACCCGACGGCCCTCGCGGGGCTGCGCGAGCAGCTCGGCCTCAACGATTCCCTGGTCGTCCAGTATGGCCGCTGGATCGGCGGCATGCTGACCGGCGATTTCGGCCATTCGCTCGTCTTCAAGGAGCCGATCTCGCAGCTGATGGCGCAGAAGATGAAGGCGAGCGCGCTGATCGTCGTCATGTCGATGGCCATCGCGCTCGTCTGCGCCGTACCGCTCGGCGTCTGGGCGGCGGTTCATCGGCGCCGCTGGCAGGACAGCGTCTCGTCGAGCGCCGCGCTGCTCGGCATCTCGCTGCCCGACTTCTTCTGGGGGATCATGATGATCCTGCTCTTCGCGCGGACCCTCGGCTGGTTCCCGTCCTCCGGCTTTACCGATCCATCCGTCGATTTCGTGGGCGCGCTGCGCCACGCCTTCCTGCCCTCGCTGGCGCTCGGCCTCGGGCTGATGGCGCATCTGACCCGCGTCACCCGCTCGACGATGACCGGCATCCTCAACCAGGAATTCATACGCGTCGCGCGCGCCAAGGGCCTCGCCGAACGCACCGTCGTGTGGAGCTACGGCCTCCGGAATGCCGTCGGCCCCATCATGACGGTGGCCGGCCTGCAGATCGGCTATCTGTTCGGCTCGATCATCGTCGTCGAGACGCTGTTCAACTATACGGGCATGGGCTGGATCACCTATCAGGCGCTGCTCAACCGCGACGTGCCGCTGATCCAGACCTCGGTATTCTTCATCGCCGCGGTCGTCATGCTGACGAATTTCGTCGTGGACCTGCTCTATCTGCTGGTCGATCCCCGCATCAGGACCGAGTGACCGTGAAGCGATTCCTCACCCCCCAGGGCGTGGTCGGCTTCTCGCTGATCTTCGCCATCGCCGCCATCGGCATCCTCGCCCCGCTGCTCGTCCCGCGCGATTACGCGACGCGCATGAAGATGGCGGCGCGGCTGAAACCGCCGAGCCTCGAATTCTGGTTCGGCACCGACCAGCTCGGCCGCGACCTGTTCTTCCGCGTGCTGCTCGGCGCCCACACCTCGCTCGGCATCGCCGCCGCGGCGGTCGGGATCAGCATCGTCATCGGCCTGCCGCTCGGCATCATCTCCGGCTATGTGCGCGGCCGCACCGACAATGTCCTGATGCGCCTCGTCGATACGCTGCTGAGCTTTCCGGCGCTGCTCCTCGCGCTCACGATCTCGGCGATGCTGGGGCCGAGCATCCCGAACACGATCATCGCCATCGGCATCGCCTTCACGCCGTTTCTCGCCCGCATCATCCGCGGCGAAGCGCTGCGCGTCTCGGCCATGCCCTATGTCGAGGCGGCGCGGGCGGCCGGCACCGGCGACGTCGCCATGATCATCCGCCACATCCTGCCCAACGTGATCCCGCTGGTGATCGTGCAGGGGACGATCAGCCTCGCCTTCGCCATCCTCGCCGAGGCCGGCCTTTCCTTCCTCGGCCTCGGCACGCAGCCGCCGAATTCCTCCTGGGGCCTGATGATCCAGGCCTCCCGCGACTATCTCGACGTCGCGCCCTGGACGGCGCTGGCGCCCGGCGCCGCCGTGGCCCTGACGGTGCTCGCGCTCAACATGTCCGGCGACGTCCTCCGCGACGTGCTCGATCCGAGGGTCCGGTCATGAGCGGCATCGACACCATGAATCCGTCGCCGCAGCCGATCATCCGCGTCTCCGGGTTGCGGGTGGAGTTCGAGACCGATGACGGCGTCGTCGCCGGCGTCAAGGATGTGAGCTTCGAGATCGCGCCCGGCGAGACGCTCTGCGTCGTCGGCGAGAGCGGCTCCGGCAAGTCGGTGACGTCGCTCTCCATCCTGCGGCTGATCGAGTTCGGCGGCGGCCGCATCGCCGGCGGGGCGCTCGAATTCGCCCGCGAGAGCGGCGAGGTCATCGACCTCGCCTCGGCGAGCGCCGACGTGATGCAGTCGATCCGCGGCAACGAGATCGGCATGATCTTCCAGGAGCCGATGACCTCGCTGAACCCGGTGTTCACGATCGAGCGCCAACTCACCGACGGGCTGCGCCGCCATCGCGGCCTCGCCGGCGAAGACGCCAGAAAGCGCGCGCTCGAACTCCTGCGCGAGGTGCGCATTCCCGAGCCGGAACGGCGGCTCTCGCAATATCCGCACGAGCTCTCCGGCGGCATGCGCCAGCGCATCGTCATCGCCATGGCGATGGCCTGCCGGCCGCGCCTGCTCATCGCCGACGAGCCGACCACCGCGCTCGACGTCACCATCCAGGCCGAGATCCTCGGGCTCATCGACCGGCTGAAGCGCGAGAACGGCATGGCCGTGCTGTTCATCACCCATGACATGGCGGTGGTGGCGCAGATGGCCGACCGCGTCGTCGTGATGTATCGCGGCGATGTCGTCGAGGAAGGGCCGGTCGGCCGCATCTTCGAGGCGCCGCGCGAGCCCTATACCAAGGCTCTCCTCGCCGCCGTGCCGCGTCTCGGCGAGATGCAGGGAACGAGCGGGCCGGAGCCGATGCGCATTCTGGGCGATGCCCTGCCAACCGCCGCCCCGCCGCGCTCCGAGCCTTCGACGAAAGGCGGGCCGCTGCTCGATGTCCGCCATCTGACGACGCGCTTCCCGGTCAAGGGCGGCCTGTTGCGGCGGACGATCGCCGAGGTGCATGCGGTCGAGGATGTGAGCTTCTCGCTCGCGCGCGGCGAGACGCTGTCGCTGGTCGGCGAATCCGGCTGCGGCAAGTCGACCTGCGGGCGAACGATCCTCCGCCTCATCGAGGCCAATTCCGGCGAGATCCAGCTCGACGGATGGAATGTGCGCAGCCTCGGGCGGCTCGACCTGCAGCGCGCCCGGCGCGACATGCAGATGGTGTTCCAGGACCCGTTCGCCTCGCTCAATCCCTATCGGCGGCTGGCCGACCAGGTGGCCGAGCCGCTGGTCAATTTCGGCCTCGCCTCCGGCAGCGAGATCACCGACCGCGTCGCGCATCTCTTCGACCGGGTCGAACTGCCGCGAAGCTTCCTGCGCCGCTTCCCGCATGAGCTCTCCGGCGGCCAGCGGCAGCGCGTGGCCATCGCCCGCGCGCTGGCGCCGAGCCCGAAGCTGATCGTCGCCGACGAGAGCGTCTCGGCGCTCGACGTCTCGGTGCAGGCGCAGGTGCTCAACCTCCTGATGGAGCTGCAGGCCGATCTCGGCCTCTCCTTCCTCTTCATCAGCCATGACATGGCGGTGGTCGAGCGCGTCTCGCACAATGTGGCGGTGATGTATCTCGGCCGGATCGTCGAGATCGGCCCGCGGGCCGCCGTCTTCGGCAATCCGCGCCATGCCTATACGCGTTCGCTGCTCGAGGCGGTGCCGATCGCCGACCCCGCCCGGCGGCGGCCGCATGACGACCGCAGCTTCCGCCCCTTGTCCTCGCCGATCTTCCCGCTCGGCGCCGACATCCAGCCTTCCATCTATGACGAGGTGGCGCCCGGCCATCTCGTCCTCAAGTCGGCGGCCTGACCGCCGGGAGACCCTGTGACATGCCGATCTTCAACCGCATCGCCGATTTCCACGCCGACATGACCGCATGGCGGCGCGACCTGCACAGCCATCCCGAACTCGCGCTGGAGGAATTTCGCACCAGCGGCGTCATCCAGGAGAAGCTGAAGGAATTCGGCGTCGACGAGGTCGTCACCGGCATCGCGCAGACGGGCGTCGTCGGCGTCATCCGCGGTCGCGGTGCCGGCGGCGCCATCGGCCTGCGCGCCGATATCGATGCGCTGCCGATCCACGAGGAGACGGGCCTTCCCTATGCCTCGACCGAGCACGGCAAGATGCATGCCTGCGGCCATGACGGCCACACCGCGATGCTGCTCGGCGCGGCGCGCTATCTCGCCGAGACGCGCAATTTCGACGGCACGGTCTATGTCATCTTCCAGCCGGCCGAGGAGCTGCATGGCGGCGGCGGCATGATGGTCCGCGAGGGCCTCTTCGAGCGCTTCCCGATGGATTATGTCTTCGGCATGCACAACTGGCCGAAGGCGCCGGCCGGCACCTTCCTGTGGCGCGTCGGGCCGACCATGGCGGCGGTGGCGCAGTTCGTGATCACCATCCGCGGCCGCGGCGCGCATGGCGCGCAGCCCCATGACGGCACCGATCCGGTCGTCGTCGCCGGCGCGCTGATCCAGGCGCTGCAGAGCGTCGTCGCCCGCAATGTCGCCCCGCTCGAAAGCGCGGTCGTGACCATCGGCGAGATCCATGGCGGCGGCGCCTTCAACGTCATCCCCGAGACCGTCATGCTGCGCGGCACGACGCGCTGGTTCGACCCGGCCATCGGCGACACGGTGGAAGAGGCCATGCGCCGCATCGTCCACGCCACGGCGGAGGCCTATGGCGCGAGCGCCGAACTCGTCTATGACCGCATGTATCCCGCGACGATCAACGACGAGGCGGCGACGGGCCTCGCCCGCCGCGCCGCCGAGGCGGTCGCCGGACCGCGCGCGGTCACCGAGCTGGCGCAGCCGACCATGGGCGGCGAGGACTTCTCCTTCATGCTGAACGCCAAGCAGGGCAGCTACATCATGCTCGGCAGCGCCCGCCGCGAAGACGAGCCGCAGCTCCACCATCCACTCTACGACTTCAACGACGACCTCCTGCCGGTGGGCGCCAGCTACTGGGCAACGCTGGCCGAGCAACTGCTGCCGCGCAAGGGGGGGTAAGGGGAGGCGGCGGGACGCGTCTGCCTGG
Organism: Kaistia sp.; assembly: GCA_963966455.1. Lineage (GTDB taxonomy): Bacteria > Pseudomonadota > Alphaproteobacteria > Rhizobiales > Kaistiaceae > Kaistia > Kaistia cartagenensis. The sequence continues at coordinate 49,335 of CAWZZK010000146.1, forward strand.
CGAGGCAGCGGCGTCACGGCCCTGGCTGTTCCTATTGCGGCCAGGTCGGCCGCGGCCTCCCTCTCCGTCCGGACCCACCGCCGCCGCTGGGGCCCGACGCCATAAGGGGTGCTGTTTCGGCGGCTATTGGCTGACGCCGTCCACGAACCCTTGCCGCTGCTGGCCATTGCTACGGGCACGCTTACCCGGAAAGCGACCGTATTCAGGACGTTTGAGGGACATCTGCAACGTTTTCGGTTCTGCACCAGACACAGCCCCTGCGAAGCGCAAGCATGAATGTCCGGTATCGGGCCATCTCCGAACTGCCCGCCTCTCGGCGCCAAAGCTCAAGTCGCCGCCGCCGTCCGCTGTAGCGCAGCTTGACGGCAGCTTCCGACCCCTTTTCGGTCGTTTGAAGAACCATGACGAACGCCCATTAGCGGACGCTGAGCTTTCAATGCGACCGCGTTCGACACCGTTCCAGCGTCTGAGCGCTACACCGCCGTGCTTTAATCGAAGCAGAGTCCGGGAACGCCTGCACGCGGGCATTCTGCTCACTTGAAGAAGGACTCCATCAGAGCGAAGTCAAGCTGCTTTACTTTATCGTTGGGGGTAAGGTAACGTGACATGTTCTTAAAAACGTCCTCTATCTTCGCCAGCTGCTTGTCGGTATAAATCAAGGCGAAGATGCCATGCTTTTCGAAGAACGAACGATGTTTCTCCATTTCCTTCTCGAAGTTGTCCTTTGCCATCTCATTGATCTTGACTTGGCTGAGGCCTTTGAGTTTTGCGAGATAGCCGTGAGTTGACCAGGGTGACAGTTCGTAGCCAACTTTATCCATGGTGAATGGATCGATGATCGTGAAGTCCAGTCTATATTTGTGCTTGGCTTCACGCCCTTCGAACCGGAACTCTGGAATAAGAAGCGGAACTTTCTCTGGGTCCGCTGATGCCCTGACGAAATCTACGTAAAGTTGAGCTATTTTCTTTTCGTGTGGCGATGCGGATGCTCGAACGAGGACGTTCTTGAAGAACGTCAAGTAGGCTTCCACGTCCGGAAATACGATCTTGTCAGCGTCACCATGCACCACCAGGCCAGACTCCAGGATGTGACCTATCGTCCAGTAGAGCTTTGGGAAGTGCCGTATCTCGCTACGATCATTCTCCCAAGTCGCCCTCTTCTTGTTGAAGCGAGGTGTGACAAGCAGGCCGTACTCTGCGTGGTTCTGGCCGATCCAAATCTCGGCCTCCTCTAAATGCGGGCGAACACGCACCAGCTCATCGTAATGCTTGAGATAAGACCGTCGAAGGAACAGCATGAAATATTCTTGCGCTGCCTTCGAGCTTTTGATGATCTCGAAATTTCTCCGGTGATTGTTCTCGAATGGCCCGGGAGGTGATAGCGACGCCTTGAAACCTTGCATGTAAAGGTTGACGTAAGCGTCCTCAGACAGGATCACCTCGTGGTGCAGGTCGATGAAGTCTGCTGCCTTGCCGCCGATGACAGCATTCAGGGAAGCTTCGTTCTTGACACCAGTCTCGGCTAGAACATCGGGGAGCAATTCCCTGAGCCTAGTCTTCATCTCCTCGATTCTTCGGTTTCTCGCGGTCTTTATTGGATCCCTTGGTGCCAAAGGCGCCTCTCCTATCAAAGCAACGGCCAGCGATATTCCGACTGCCTCAGTCAGGTCTGGTCTAGGACTCACCGAAGAGATAGTCAAAGGATCAGCTGTCTACGCCATGCAGGTAATGCTGAGCCTGCCCCAGACATTTAGGTATCGGGAAAACTATCCACAACAAATGTCGTCTGGGTGATCATGCGGACGCTGATGCTTCTCCCGCCAAGGCGGAAAATCCGAATCGTGACCTCTTTTTGGTGGGCCATCCCTCTCCTGGACATTCTACTTTCCACCCCAAAGCGGCCTTCGCGACGGCGTCCCGGTAAGGTCGCTTGGATCAAAACCGAATGCCCGTACTGTCTGTCAAACGAACGTTCGCCGGACACGCGTCCCGATAGCCCAATCTCGAATCGTCACTTGGACAGCCATGTCAACGAACCATGTCAGATTTCAAATGCTCGGATAACGGTCGTGGAATCGCAAGATGGACATAAGCCTCGGGCGCTCTTGACGAGCCCCTCAGCCCTATCGCATAGCCCCCCGCCCTAGAACCGAGCGAACCTCTGCTCGACCTTCTGCGCGAAGGTTTCGCGCGCCTCCGGCGAGATGTCGTAGATCGAGTGCTGCGCGAGATAGAGGTGCTTGACGCCGCGGCCAGCGCAGGTGGCCTTCAGCCCGCGCAGCAGCACCTTTCGCGCCGGGTCCTGCATCAGGAGCCTGTTGTAGAACCAGGGCGAGCCGCAGGTGGTGATCACGCCCATCCGCGTGAGGTTCCGTAGGGCCGGCTTGATGAGGCCTCCGCCCGGCGGCTGTTCGAAGGCGATGCCGGGGCGCCAGACGCGATCGAAATAGCCCTTAAGGATCGCCGGCATGCCCGACCACCAGGTGGGAAAGCAGAAGACGCAGGCCTCGGCCCATTGCAGCGCGTCGATATAGAGCTTGAGGTCCTGCGGCGGCGGCGCCGGCGGTTCCCCGTGCCCGTGCCATTCCTCCGCCCCGAGCATCGGGTCGAACTTCATCGCGTAGAGGTCGAAATCGATGACCTCGTCGCCCCGGGCCTCGAGCGTGCTGAGGATCCGCTGGTGCAGCGACGCCTGGTAGCTGTCGGCCGCCGGATGCGCATAGACGACGTTGACTTTCATGGCCGGCGCCTCCGTGCGCCCCGTCGGAAGTGTCCGCGCGGGAGCATCGCCCGATCCCGGACCTTATGCCCGATCGTGACGGTGGTCGATGATGCCGGCTGCCCGGCTGGCCCTGGCTGCTTGCCGTGTCGGCTTCGTGGCGATCGGTCAGCCCCGCCGCAAGGGGGCGCAGCTCTCGCCGAGGACGAGGGCGGGCTGGAAGACGACGTTGCGCGGCGGCTTGTCCTTGCCGCGCTGGATGCGGTCGACCAGGAGGCGCAGCGCCTCGTTGGTCATCTCGATGATGGGGTGTTCGGTTCGCGTCAGCCGCGGCCTGAGGCCGCCGATGCCCGAGATCGTGTCGGTCGAGGCGATCGAGATGTCGTTGGGGCAATGGATCGAGAGATCGGCCAGGGCCCGCATGACGCCGAGCGCCATCACGCCATTGGCGACATAGAGGGCCGTCGGCCGGGCCGGCCGATCGAGCATTTCCCGCGCCACGGAATAGGCGACATCCTCGCGGAATTCGCCCGAGCGGACATGCCCCGGCTCGGGCGCCACGCCGCGCCGCGCCATCGCCTCGAGCATGCCGTCCAGCCGCCCGCGACCCGTCGTCAGATGCAGCGGGCCGGTGATCGAGCCGATGCGGGTGTGGCCGAGGTCGAGCAGATAGTTGGTCACCTGGCTCGCCGCGGCGACATTGTCGATGGTGACGGTATCGGAATGCCGATCATCGACGACGCGTCCGAACAGCACCGTCGGGAAGGCGCGCCCCTCCGCGTCGCGCTGGGCATAATGAGCCGGCAGGCCGACGGGAACGATGAGGGCGCCGTCGCAGGAGAGCGCCCGGATGCGCGCGAGCGCCTTCCGCTCGTTCTCGGGCTTCTCGTCGCTGTTGAACACGACCAGCGAATAGCCCCAGGCCGCCACGGCCGCCTCCGCCGCCCACACCATGCGCGCGAAGAACGGATTGGCGAGGTCGGCGACGATCAGCGCGATCAGCTCGCTGCGGCCCTTCTTGAGGTTCCGCGCCATCTGGGACGGCTCGTATTTCAGCTCGTGGATCGCCGCCTGGACGCGGGCCCTCAAGGGTGGGCTGACATAGGCGGAATCGTTGATCACGGCCGACACCGTCGCCGTGGAGACTGCCGCGGCCTTCGCCACATCCTTGATGGTTGCCATTCGACACCGAGCTAATCGTTTCGGCACATTCTAGCCGCGCAAACTGGCTTGTCTAGGCGACTAATGCGGAACTCCCTCTTGCCAGAGAGCCGTTTTTGATTGCACATAGCAAAACGGTTAGCAGACGTTCGCCCGCTGGCGAGCCGTGCTGACGCGGTCTTTGGGGAGGAAAACAAATGACCAGAATGACGCTCGGCATCTCGCTGCTGGCGACACTCGTCCTGTCGGCCGGCGCCGCGGCGGCTGAGGAGAAGCCGCTGCTCGGCATCGTTTCGATCGCCGCCACCGAAGCCAACAATGTCCGCTACATCACCGGCGCGAAGGCCGCCGGCGAGGAGCTCGGCTGGGAGGTGTCGGTCATCGACGCCGCCGGCAGCGCGGACCAGGCCAATGCGGCGATCCAGAATTTCGCCCAGCGCGGCGCCGTCGCCGTCATCGACATGGTGTTCCCCTATTCCTCGATCGGCGCCGGCCTCGAGGCCGCGAAGGGCGCCGGCATCCCGGTCGTCACCTGGGGCGGCGGCATCGGCGGTTCGGTGGCCGCGACAAACGGCTCCGGCGCGCCGATCGCGCTGCCGGTCATCGAGAAGATGGTCGCCGATCTCGGCGAGACGGCGAGCCTGCTCGCGCTGACCTACCGCACGGGCGAAGTCTGCCGCAATCGCGAGGCCCTGCTCGACGAGGTTCTCGCCAAGCATCCCGGCATCAAGGTCACCAAGAACGAAGTCCGCATCCCCGGCTATTTCGAGGACGGCGCGCAATATGCGAACGCCTGGCTCGCCTCGAACCCCGCCGGCGACGGCAACCTCGCCATCTGGGGCTGCTGGGACGATCCGGCCATCGGCGCGATCAGCTCGCTGCGCCAGCAGGGCCGGACCGACGTCAAGGTCTACGGCGTCAACGGCAATGCGCAGGCGATCGAGAACATCAAGAACGGCCACATGACCGCCACGGCCTGGGAAGACAGCCGCAAGGAAGGCTATGACATGGTCAAGCTGCTTCCCGAGATCATCAAGGCCAAGGCCGACTGGCAGCCCAAGGCGGTCGAGGTTCCGGCGGTCCTGATCACGGCCGACAACGTCAAGGCCTTCATCGCCGAGCATCCCGAAGCCGTCGGCAACTGAGCGCCGAGCCCTCGCCCGATGCTCTCATCCGACATGATCGCCTCGGCCGGGACGACGCCTTTCGTCCTGGCCGAGAATATCGCCAAGTCCTATGGCGGCGTGCAGGCGCTGACGGGCGTATCGCTGGCGATCGCGCCGGGTGAAGTGCATGGCCTCGTCGGCGCCAATGGCGCCGGCAAATCGACCCTGATCAAGGTCCTGGCCGGCCTCGTTCAGCCGGACGCGGGCCGGGTCCTCGTCGACGGCGTGCCCGTCTCGCTGCCGACGCCGCATCACGCGACCGATCTCGGCATGAGCTTCATCCATCAGGAGCTCGCCTTCATTCCCGGCATGACCGTCTTGCAGAATATCCTGCTCGGCGTTCCGAAGAAGACGCGGTTCGGCATGGTCGACTGGCAGGCGGCGGCGCGGGACGTCGCTCCGATCGCCCAGCGCGTCGGCATCAAGGCGCCGCTCTTCGCCAGCGTGAAGGGCCTTTCCACCGCCGAGAACTGGCTGATCAATATCTGCCGCGCGCTGGTCCGCAAGGCGCGGCTGATCGTCATGGACGAGCCCACGGCCTCGCTGTCGGCCGCCGAGGCCGAGAAGCTGTTCGCGATCGTCGAGGACCTTTCGGCCTCCGGCGTCGCGGTCCTCTATGTGTCGCATCGTCTCGACGAGATCATGCGGCTCTGCGGCCGCGTCAGCATCTTCCGCGATGGCCGGTCCGTCGGCTGCCTCGAGGGCGCCGCGATCACCCGCCCGGCGCTGATCGAGGCGATCGTCGGCGGCAAGGCGGAGATGGCGGCGGCGCCGCTGCGCCGCGCGGCCGTAAAGGGCGACGTCGCGCTGACCGTGAAGGGGATCAGCCGGGCGCCGAAGGTCAATGATGTGAGCTTCGAGCTGCGCCGCGGCGAGGTGCTGGGCATCGGCGGGCTCGTCGGCGCGGGGCGGACGGAACTGGTGCGGCTCATCTATGGCGCCGACCGGGCCGATCGCGGCGCGATGACGCTCGATGGCACGCCCTTTGCGCCGCGGAGCGCGACAGAAGCCGTCAGGGCGGGGCTCGGCCTCGTGCCGGAGGAGCGCCGCGCCGAAGGCCTGCTGCTCGGCAAGAGCGTCGCGTTCAACCTGCAGATCGCGAACCTCGCCAGTATCGTCCGCAGTCCTGTGTGGCCGCTGATCCATCGCCGCAAGCGCGAGGCGCTTTCGCTGCAGATCGTCCGCGATCTCGCGGTGAAGACGCCCGGGATCGACACGCCGGTCGGACGGCTCTCGGGCGGCAACCAGCAGAAGGTGGTGATCGGGCGCTGGCTGCTCCGGGCGCCGAAGGTTCTCATCCTCGACGAACCGACGCGCGGCGTCGATATCGGCGCGCGGGGCGAGATCCATCGCCTGGTGCGGGAGCTTGCGGCGCGGGGCATGGCGGTGATCGTCATCTCGTCCGAGCCCGACGAGCTTCCCGATCTTTGCGACCGTGTCCTGATCATGGTCGAGGGCCGGATCGTCAGCACGCTCGAAGGCAGCGCCATCACCCGCAACGCCATCGTCGAAGCGAGTTATTTTGTCGGCCGCCAGCCGGCCCAGGAGGGTACGATATGAGCATGGTGATGAGCGGCGGACGGCGCCTCTCGCCGGCATCGAAGGCCGCGCTCGGCTTCTTCGCCCGCTACGCGACCATCATCGGCCTCCTGGCGATGATCGCGGTCTTCGCCTTCCTGTCGCCGCGCGCGTTCCCGACGGTGAACAACTTCACCAATGTCCTGAACCAGGCCTCGCTCGCGATGATCATCGCCGGCGGACTGACGCTCGCGGTCATCGTCGGCGAACTCGACCTTTCGATCGGATTTGCGGCGAGCCTGCACGGGGTGCTGGTTACCGGCCTCATCGTCGCCAACAAGCTGCCGATCCCGCTGGCGATCCTGATCGTGATCGCGCTCGGCGCGCTGATCGGCTTCGTCAACGGCATCATCGTGACCAAGGCGAAGGTGAATTCGGTGATCGCGACGCTCGGAGTCGGCACCATCCTGACCGGCCTCGCCTTCGCCTATTCGGCCGGCGTTCCGATCGTCGCCGGCGTGCCGGAGGCCTTCCTGCAGCTCTCGCTCGGCCGCTGGCTGTTCGGCATCCCGAACAACATCGTCATCATGGCCGCGGTGCTCGGGGGTCTCTGGATCCTGGTCGAGCGCACCGCCCTCGGCCAGGAGATCCAGGCCGTCGGCGGCAATCCCGCCGCCGCCCGTCTCGCCGGGATCAATGTCGACCGGATCAAGATCCTCGGCTTCATCGTCTCCGGCATGTGCGCGGCGCTGACCGGCATCCTGCTCGCCTCGCGCCTCGGCAGCGGCACGACCAGCGCCGCCGACAGCTATCTTCTCACCGCCTTCGCCGCCGTCTTCCTCGGCTCGGCGACGATGCGCGACGGCGAATTCCACGTGCTCGGCACCTTTGTCGGCGTGCTGATCATCGCGTTTGGCTTCAACGGACTGAACATTTTCGGCGCGCCGACCTTCTCGCAGTACATTTTCCAGGGCGCGATCCTGATCGTCGCCGTCGGCCTCGCCAGTCTTGGCCGCATGATTTCCGAGAGCTGAGGAGATGACGATGACCGATGGTGAGGCGCTCTGGGAGGTCCATGTCCTCGAATTCGCGCGCTCGAAGGACCAGCTGGTCGCCGGCCTGATCCTCGGCGCGCATGATGCCGGTGTCGTCGATCTGCCCTTCTCCTTCGTGCTCGCGCGACGGGGCGACCGGGTCGTCCTCATCGATACCGGC
>CAWZZK010000147.1:0-3375 GCA_963966455.1 Kaistia sp.
CCGCGCTATCTCATCGACCAGCTGGCGCCGAACGGCGTCATGATCATGCCGATCGGCACCGCCGACGGGGTGCAGACGCTGACGCGGTTCCAGCGCGTCGATCGCAGCTTCCAGCGGTCCGCCATCTGCGAGGTGCGCTTCGTGCCGCTCATCCAGGGCAAGGCGATCCGTCTCTGAAACGGAGGCCGCTCGGCATATCCCACGGCGATTCCGTGGCTTTTTTCCAGCGTTTCCGGACCGCTTAAGCCTTTGTCAACGTTACCGGGCTTTACTCGCCACTACCGATTGTCCGTTGCGTCGCGAGTTGCCACCGATGCGTAAAAGCGTTTCCCCTGCCCGTTCGCGGTTCTTCGTCCAGGTCGCGGCCATCTCTCTTCTCGCCGGCCTGACGGCGGCGTGCAGCGGTGATGCCACCCGGTTCGGAATCCCGGCCTTCACCGGAAGCACGGCCAACCAGAAATCGATCATCGGCGGCGACGACCAGCCCATGCCGGCGCCGGTCGCCAATGTCTCGTCGCAGCCCGTCCAGAGCCCGCAGATGGCGGGCTCGTCCCGCCAGGATGCGCTTCTGCCCGGCGTCGCCCCCGCCCCTGCTCCGGTCGCCACTGCCGCGCAGCCGCAGCCGTTGAACCGCCCCGTCGAGCCCGTGCAGACGGCCGCAGCGACGCCCGCCGCCACCGGCAAGCCCGGCTGGAACGCCGCCAGCGGCACGGTCGTCACGCTCGGACCCGGCGAGACACTGTCCTCGATCTCGCGCCGCTACGGCGTCCCGGTCAAGGAACTCGCCCGCGCCAACAACATCGCCGATCCCTCGGCGGTCGGCGCCGGCACGCGCATCACCATCCCGACCTATGGCGTCGCCGGCGGCGCGGCGAAGCCCGCCGTGGCGGTCGCGGACGAGAAGAAGGTGGCGGCGACCGAGCCGGCGACCTCGCTTTCCGGCCTCCATACCGTCACGCCCGGCCAGACCGTCGACCAGATCGCCCGGCTCTACAATGTGAGCCCGAAGGAGATCGCCGCCCTCAACCATCTCGGCGCCAACGACGCGCTGAGGAGCGGCCAGCAGATCAAGATTCCGGGCCACAGCCCGACCAGCACCGTCGCGATGCGGCCGGAGCCGGTGCGCAAGCCCGAGGCGCCGAAGGGCGAGGACGGCGACGCGGCGAAGCCGGTCGCGCAGGCGGCGCCCGGTGCCGATGCGCCGGAGACCACGGCTTCGATCGCGCCGGCCGACAAGGCCGCCGCCGATGCCGCGGCCAAGGAGATGGCCTCCGCCGCCGCCAAGCCGCAGCCGACCGCCTATGCCCCGGCCTCGGGCGATACCGCGACGGCCGCCGTCGCCGATGCGCCCTCCGCCAACGGCACGTCGTTCCGCTGGCCGGTGCGCGGCCGCATCATCGGCTCCTTCGGCTCCGGCCCGACCGGCGAGCGCAATGACGGCATCAATCTCGCGGTGCCGGAAGGCACCTCGATCAAGGCCGTCGAGGCGGGCACCGTCATCTATGCCGGCAATGAACTGCAGGGTTACGGCCAGCTGGTGCTGATCCGCCATGCCGATGGCTGGGTCTCGGCATATGCCCACAACAGCGCGATCCTGGTGCAGCGCGGCGACACCGTGCGGCGCGGCCAGATCATCTCGCGCGCCGGCACCTCCGGCAATGTCAGCGCGCCGCAGCTGCATTTCGAGCTGCGCAAGGGCTCGAAGCCGGTCAACCCGCTCGACTACCTGCAGGGCTGACCGCCCCACCCTCTTCGCGAAATGAAAATGCCCGGGCCTTGGCCCGGGCATTTTCGTCTGGGCGAGGTTGGGGCGCCCGGAGGCGCCCTTCTTGGCCTACGGCTGCGTGTAGGCGGTCTTCACGGTCGTGAAGAACTCGGCGGCGTATTTGCCCTGCTCGCGCGGGCCGTAGCTCGAGCCCTTCCGGCCGCCGAACGGCACGTGATAGTCGACGCCGGCGGTCGGCAGGTTGACCATGACCATGCCGGCTTCCGCGTTGCGGCGGAAATGCGAGGCATGCTTGAGGCTGGTCGTCACGATGCCGGCCGAGAGGCCGAACGGCGTATCGTTGGCGACGGCGAGCGCCTCGTCATAGTCCTTGACCTTGACGACGCTGGCGACCGGGCCGAAAACCTCTTCCTTGTTGATGCGCATGTCCGGCGTCGTGCCGGTGAACAGCGCCGGCTCGAGGAAGAAGCCCGGATTGTCGCGCTCGATGCGACGGCCGCCGAAGGCGAGCTCGCCGCCCTCTTCCTTGGCGATCTTGATGTAGTTCTCGTCCTGGTCGAGCTGACTCTGGTCGACGACCGGGCCGATATTGGTGCCCTGCTTGATCGCGTCGTCGACGACGAGATCCTTCATGCGCTTCACCATCGCCTCGACATAGGCGTCGTGGATCTTCTCGGTGACGATGAGGCGCGAGGAGGCCGTGCAGCGCTGGCCAGTCGAGAAGAAGGCGCTGTTGACCGTGGTCTCGACCGCGGTCTTCAGGTCCGCGTCGTCGAGCACGATGGTCGGATTCTTGCCGCCCATCTCGAGCTGGAACTTGCGCATCACCGCGATCGAGGCCTCGGCGACCTTCTTGCCGGTCGAGACCGAGCCGGTGAAGGAGAGCGCGTTGACCTTCGGCGATTCGAGGATCGCCTGGCCGACGACCGAGCCGCGGCCCATCACGAGGTTCAGCACGCCCTTCGGCAGGCCGTTGCGGACGAGGATGTCGACGATCGTCCAGGTGCAGGCCGGCACGAGGTCGGCCGGCTTGATGACGACCGTGTTTCCATAGGCGAGCGCCGGCGCGATCTTCCAGGCCGGACTGGCGATCGGGAAGTTCCAGGGCGTGATCAGGCCGACGACGCCGATCGGCTCGCGGGTGATCTGGACATCGATGCCCGGACGGACGGAAGGCAGCACCTCGCCCGCGAGGCGCAGCGTCTCGCCGGCGAAGAAGTGGAAGATCTGCGCGGCACGGACGGTCTCGCCGATGCCCTCGGGCAGCGTCTTGCCTTCCTCGCGCGAGAGCAGGCGGCCGATCTCCTCCTTGCGGGCGAGGATCTCGTCGCCGGTCGCCTTCAGGATGTCGTGGCGCTGCTGGATGCCGGATTGCGACCAGGTCTTGAACGCGGCCTGAGCGGCGTCGATGGCGGCGCGGGCGTCCTCGGCGGTGCCCTGCGCGAAGGTGCCGACCACTTCATTGGTGTTGGACGGGTTGATGTTGGGCCGCGCGTCGCCGCCCACCCATTCGCCGCCGATATAGTTCTTGTGCAGTTCGGTCATCGGATACCTCGAATTCGCTGGAATGGACAAGGTGACGTCAGACGGCACCCATCTTTCACCTCTCCCATGGGGAGAGGTCGGACCGCAGGTCCGGGTGAGGGGCG
>CAWZZK010000148.1:0-6586 GCA_963966455.1 Kaistia sp.
ATACGAGGACCAGCTCTTCAATTCCGGCAAGCAGGTCGTGCTCGGCAATCCGGACGGCGACGTCACCCTGGTCGAGTTCTTCGATTACAATTGCGGCTACTGCAAGCGCTCGCATGCCGACATGAAGCGCCTCCTCGAGGAGGACAAGAACCTCAAGGTCGTCCTCAAGGAGTTCCCCGTGCTCGGCCAGGGTTCGGAGGAGGCGGCGCAGGTCGCCGTCATCGTGCACGAGATGGCGCCCGAGAAATACGGCGCGTTCCACGACGAGTTGCTGATGACGCGCGGCGAGGTCAACGGCGCCCGCGCGCTCGCCGTCGCCGCCGATATCGGCCTCGATCCGGAGGCGGTGAAGGCCCGGCTCAAGGAGCCGATCATCGGCGAGACGATCTCCGAATCCTTCGGCCTCGCCCAGGCGCTCGGCATCAACGGCACGCCGACCTATGTGCTGAAGGGCGACGTCGTCGTCGGCGCGGTCGGCTACGACACGCTCAAGGACAAGATCAAGTCTGTCCGCGAATGCGGCAAGGCGACCTGCTGATTGGGCACCGCCTGCTTGGGACATCGACGGCGGGGCGCGCGGCCGGGGCTTTTCCTTTGCCGGGCGACCCCCTATAACCGGCGCGCTCCGGCCGCCGCATTCCGGCGAGGCCGGGTGCGGTTCATAGTCGAGGCGGCAGCCTGCTGATGTCGATCTCCGTCCTGGTCCTCAACGGTCCCAACCTTAACATGCTCGGCAAGCGCGAGCCCGGCGTCTATGGCGCCCGTACGCTGGCCGAGATCGAGGCGGAGACGCGGGCCTTTGCGGAGGGCATCGGCGTCGCGATCGATTTCCGCCAGACCAATCATGAAGGCGTGCTGGTCGACTGGATCCATGAAGCCCTCGGACGGTTTCAGGGGATCGCAATCAATCCCGGCGCCTACACGCATACATCCGTCGCCTTGCAGGATGCGCTGCGCTCGGTCGGGCTGCCGACCGTCGAGGTGCATCTGTCGAACGTGTTCGCGCGTGAAGCCTTCCGCCACCACTCCTATGTGTCCCCCGTCGCTCTCGGCGTCATCTGCGGGTTCGGCCCGCTCGGCTACCAACTGGCCCTGACCGCGCTGAAGACCCATCTCGCATGAGCCGGAGGACCCTTCCCATGAAAGTGCTCAACACATGACCTCGAAGACATCGACCATCGATCAGGAACTGATCCGCCAGCTCGCCACGCTGCTGACGGACACGGATCTCTCCGAAATCGAGGTCGAGCAGGGCGACCTGCGCATCCGCGTCGCGCGGAGCGTCGCCGCGGCGCCGGTTTCCTATCACGTCGCCCCGTCTGCGCCGACCGCCGCTCCGGTGGCCGCTGCCGCGCCCGCCGCGGCCGAGGTCAATCACGCCGCCCATCCGGGCGCCGTTCCCTCGCCGATGGTCGGCACCGCCTATCGCTCTCCGGAGCCGGGCGCCAAGGCTTTCGTCGAGGTCGGCCAGACGGTGCGCGAGGGCCAGACGGTGCTCATCGTCGAAGCGATGAAGACGATGAACCAGATTCCCGCGCCCCGCGCCGGAACTGTGAAGGCGATCCTCGTCACGGACGGCCAGCCTGTGGAATATGGCGAGCCGCTCCTGGTGATCGAGTGAGCAGCGGCAAGCCGATGTTCAACAAGATCCTCATCGCCAATCGCGGCGAGATCGCCCTCCGGGTGCTGCGCGCCTGCAAGGAGCTCGGCATCGAGACGGTGGCGGTGCATTCCACGGCCGACGCCGACGCGATGCATGTGCGCCTCGCCGACGAGAGCGTCTGCATCGGACCGCCGCCGGCCCGCGACAGCTATCTCAACATCCCCTCGCTGCTCGCCGCCTGCGAGATCACCGGCGCCGACGCAGTGCATCCGGGCTATGGCTTCCTCTCCGAGAACGCCCGTTTCGCCGAGATTTTGGAAGCGCACAACCTGACTTTCATCGGCCCGCGCTCCGACCATATCCGCATCATGGGCGACAAGATCGAGGCGAAGCGCACCGCGCAGCGCCTCGGCATTCCCGTCGTGCCCGGCTCGGCCGGCGCGCTGAAGGACGAGGCCGACGCGCTGAAGACGGCGGCCGAGATCGGCTATCCCGTGCTGATCAAGGCGTCGGCCGGCGGTGGCGGGCGCGGCATGAAGGTCGCGAAGTCGGCCGCCGAACTGCCGATCGCCTATTCGACCGCACGCTCCGAGGCCAAGGCCGCCTTCGGCGACGACGCGGTCTATATGGAAAAGTACCTCGAGAAGCCCCGGCATATCGAGATCCAGGTGCTCGGCGACGGCAAGGGCTATGCCGTGCATCTCGGGGAGCGCGACTGCTCGCTGCAGCGCCGTCACCAGAAGGTCTGGGAAGAGGCGGGCTCGCCGGCGCTGAACGCCGAGGAGCGCGACCGCATCGGCGCCGTCTGCGCCAAGGCGATCGGCGATCTCGGCTATTCCGGCGCGGGAACCATCGAGTTCCTCTACGAGAACGGCGAGTTCTACTTCATCGAGATGAACACCCGCCTGCAGGTGGAGCATCCGGTGACCGAGGCGGTGACGGGCATCGACCTCGTCAACGAGCAGATCCGCGTCGCGGCCGGCTCCGGGCTGTCCTTCCGCCAGGAAGACGTGAAGTTCCAGGGCCATGCGATCGAGTGCCGCATCAATGCCGAGGATCCACGCACCTTCGCGCCCTCGCCGGGACTGATCACCTATTATCATCCGCCGGGCGGCCTCGGCGTCCGTGTCGATTCCGGCGTCTATCAGGGCTACAAGATCCCGCCCTATTACGACAGCCTGATCGGCAAGCTCATCGTGCATGGCCGCAACCGCGTCGAATGCATGATGCGGCTGCGCCGCGCGCTGGACGAATTCGTCGTCGACGGAATCAAGACGACGATCCCGCTCTTCCGCGATCTCGTGGACGACCAGGACATCGCCGACGGGCGCTACGACATCCACTGGCTCGAGAAGAAGCTCTCGATCGGCCATTGAGCGATCTCGATCGCTGCACGGCAGGCCGATGCGACTGCCGAGCTGAGCCGTCATGCCCGGGCTCGTCCCGGGTATCCACGCCTTGCCTAGTATGAACGGGTCGGCACCTCGACAAGCCCAGGAAAGCCGTGGATGGCCGGGTCAAGCCCGGCCATGACGCTCTGAGAGCGCTACCAGCAGGCTTCAGCTCGATCGAGACCTTAGCGGGCGAATTGTCAGGCGCCCGCGCCATCCCCATCTCTTCCTCGCCGCGCCTTCTACCGCACTGCAACTCGTGCGATGCTGCGAATCGTCGCGGGGGCGCGCGGCGAAGTGCGGACGGCATGGGGCCGCCGCGCACGGGCGACGGCATGGCCAGACAATCCGACTCCTCGCTGCAGATCACGCCGCAGGTTCTTCTCAAGGCTTATGCCTGCGGCATCTTCCCGATGTCCGATTCGGCCGATGATCCCGGTCTCTACTGGATCGAGCCCGAGAGCCGCGGCATCTTCCCGCTCGAGAGCTTCCACGTCCCGCGCCGCCTCGCGCGCACCATGCGGCAGGCGCCCTACGAGATCCGCATCGACAGCGACTTTGCCGGCGTGATCGACGGCTGCGCGGGCGACGAGGCGTCGATCTATCGCGACAAGACCTGGATCAACGGCCGTATCCGCCGCCTCTATGGCGAACTCTTCGAGCTCGGCTTCTGCCATACGGTCGAAGCCTGGCAGGACGGCAAGCTGGTCGGCGGGCTCTACGGCGTCAGGTTGCGCGGCGCGTTCTTCGGCGAGAGCATGTTCAGCCATGCCACCGACGCCTCGAAGATCGCGCTGGTCCATCTGGTGGCGCGGCTGAAGGCCGGCGGCTTCACCTTGCTCGACGCACAGTTCACGACCGAACATCTGCAGCGCTTCGGCGCCATCGAGATCGATCGCGACGCCTATCACGAGCGCCTCGAAGCGGCGCTCGCCGTCGATGCCGATTTCTACCGGCTGCCGGGCGGGGCGACGGTCGACGAGGTCTTGCAGCTCGCGAGCCAGACGTCATAGACGGCGTGGTCCACGGCGTGCAGGCCGGGGCTGTCGGCGAACATCCAGCCGGTGAAGATGCGGCGCACCTTGCGGGCGAGGGTGATCTCGTCGACCTCGACGAAGGCATCGGTGCGCGGCGGCTCCGTCGGTGGCCGTGAATAGCAGACGCGCGGCGTCACCTGCAGCGCGCCGAACTGCACCGTCTCGTTCATATAGACGTCGAAGGTGATGATCCGGCCCGTGATCTTGTCGAGGCCCGCGAACTCGGCGATCGGATTGGTGAGCCGGGTCGGGCCGGCCGGCGCAGGAGGCGCGGCGGCCTCGGGTACCCCGGCATCGGGTGCCTGGGGCGCCGGCTGCATATCGGGCATCGATGGATCGGGGAGGGCATCCTGGGCGCTTGCCGCTGCGAGGCCGGCGAGAAGCAGGGTCGTCGCGCCGAGGAGGCGCAGGGAACACGCGATCATGAAGGGGCCGCCGGAATCCTGGGGAGCGCAGTCGATGAACGCTGCCTAGCACGCGATTTTGGTCGCGAAAAGGCGGGCGGTCCGCGTCGCGCCGTTGCGCCGCCGCCGCCGCGCCCTCTATGATCCGCGCCGCCGGGCGTTGCGACAGGCTCGCATCGTTCGGCACCCGGACGATCTGCCCAGCCTGTGGCCGCCGCCTCGCGCCCGGCCGGGCGGGCATTCGCCGGGTCCCGCCGGCCCGAGGGCCGTTCATTTCTCCGCCCGCCCGGGCGCTCAGCTGGAACGGGCCCGCGACGGGCCCTGAAGCCATGGAAGCCGCCCATAACCGGCACCCCCTGTTCGGGGTCATGCTGAAAGTGATCTCGACCATCGCCTTCACGGCCATGGCGACGCAGATCAAGCTCGTTTCCGACCGCATTCCGGCCGGGGAGGTGGCGTTCTTCCGCTCCGCCTTCGCGCTCATCCCGGTGCTGTTCTGGGTCGCGACGCGCGGCCTGCTTACGACGGTGTTCTCGACGCCGCGCATCGGCGGCCATCTGCTGCGCTCGATCGCCGGCGCCAGCTCGATGTTCTGCGGCTTCACGGCGCTCGGCCTGCTGCCGCTCTCGGACGCGACGGCGATCGGCTATGCCGCGCCGCTCCTCACCGTCATCCTCGCGGCCGTGCTGCTCGGCGAGACGATCCGCATCTATCGCTGGACGGCGGTCGTGGTCGGCCTCGTCGGGATCGTCGTGATCGTCTCCGGCTATGTCGATAGCGGCGGCCCGGACCGCAGCGCGATCGGCGCCGCCTTCGCGCTGGCCGGCGCCGCCTTCGGGGCCCTCGCGGCGACGCAGACCCGGCGCCTCACCTGGTCCGAGGACCCGTCGACCATCGTCGTCTATTTCTCGTCCTTCACAGCGCTGTTCATGCTCGTCACGCTGCCCTTCGGCTGGGTCATGCCGATGGCGGGCGAATGGGTGCTGCTGGTCGGCTGCGGCATCTGCGGCGGCATCGGCCAGGTGCTGCTGACCCAGAGCTATCGCTATGGCGAGGCCTCGCTGATCGCGCCCTTCGAATATGTCTCCATGGTCTGGGCGATCCTGGTGGGCTATCTCCTGTTCGATACGCTGCCGGGCCTCTCCATGCTGATCGGCTCGGCGATCGTGATCGCGTCGGGTCTCTTCGTCATCTATCGCGAGCAGCGGCTCAATCTCGCCCGCGCGCGCCGGGCGGCGGTGAAGACGCCCTTCGATCCGGAGCAGTGAGGACCGCCATGACCGCCATCGCAGTGACCATCGCCGGCTCCGATTCGGGCGGCGGCGCCGGCATCCAGGCCGATCTCAAGACCTTCTCGGCGCTCGGCGTCTACGGCGCCTCGGTCATCGCCGCGCTGACGGCGCAGAACACGCTCGGCGTGACGGGAATTCACGATGTGCCGGCAGCCTTCGTGACCGCGCAGATCGACGCCGTCTTCTCCGATCTCGATGTCGGGGCGGTGAAGATCGGCATGCTCTCGCAGCCGGACGTCATCCGCGCCGTCGCTTCAGGGCTCGACAGATACGACCAGCAGAAGGTGGTCCTCGACCCGGTGATGGTGGCGACGAGCGGCGACATGCTGCTGCGCGAGGAAGCGGTTTCGGTGCTCGTCTCTGAACTGTTGCCGCGCGCCGCTCTCGTGACGCCCAACATGCGCGAGGCGGCTCGCCTTGTGGACGAGCCGGTCGCCGCGAGCGAAGCGGAGATGCTGGCGCAGGCCGAGGCGATTCTCGGCCTCGGCGCACGCGCCGTGCTCTTGAAGGGCGGCCATGGCGAGGGGCCGGAAAGTGCAGACCTGCTGCTCTCGCCCTCGATCCGCCGCTGGTATCGCGCCCCCCGCATCGCCACCCGCAACACGCATGGCACCGGCTGCACGCTGTCCTCCGCCATCGCGGCGGGGCTGGCGCTCGGCCAGGATCTCGAGACCGCGGTGGAGACCGGCAAGCGCTATGTGAGCGAGGCGATCGCGGCCGCCGACCGGCTCTCGATCGGCAGGGGTCATGGCCCGGTCCACCATTTTCATCGCTGGTGGTGATGGTGAAAAGGCAGCGGCCTGTCAGGCGGGTAAGTCGATACGGTTAACCAGTATAGCGA
This sequence comes from Kaistia sp., assembly GCA_963966455.1. Classification (GTDB taxonomy): domain Bacteria; phylum Pseudomonadota; class Alphaproteobacteria; order Rhizobiales; family Kaistiaceae; genus Kaistia; species Kaistia cartagenensis. The sequence goes on from CAWZZK010000148.1 coordinate 6,569, forward strand.
CAGCAACATTGGCCGCCT
>CAWZZK010000149.1:0-5366 GCA_963966455.1 Kaistia sp.
GCTCGTTCATCCGCGGAATGCTCAGGCGATCGAGACGGACTGCGGCGAGCAGGTTCAGGTTCAGCTCGGACAGCCAGTGTTCGTCGGTGAGCGCGACCAAGCCGCCGCCGGGCGTGGTCGAACCGCCGAGGACATGGACGAGGATGTCGACGCCGCCGAGACGGTCGATCGCCGCCCTGGCCAGTGCTTCGCCGCCCGCGGCCGTCGTCAGGTCCGCCTGCACGAAGGCGACGCCATCCAAGGGCTCCATCGCGCCGCGCGCCGATGTGATCACCCGGGCGCCGCCGGCTACGAACCGGTCGACGGTGGCGCGGCCGAGACCCTTGGTCCCGCCGCTGATCAGCACGCGCCTGCCGGCGAATTCGGTCGGATCGGCTGCGATGGTCATGCTGTGATCTCCACGGCTTTGATGGCGCCGTCTTCGAGCGTGAAGCGGTAGGTGAAGCGGATCGGGCTGCCCGGGAAGTCGCCATGGGCGGGGCCTTCGACGACGACCCGGCCATCCTCGTGACGGATCGTGTCCGGCGTGAAGATCGCCTTCACCGCCACCACGCCCTCCTCGAAGAGACGCCGGAGTTCGGCCTTGCCCCGAAACGGGGTGCCGTTGTCACGAAGGACGGCGTCGGGCGCGAAGGGGGCCAGCATGCCGTCGACGTCGAGGCGGGCATTGGCAGCCACATAGGCGGCGATCGGGATGGGGAGTTCGAGCGACATCGTTCCTGTCCTGTCTGGGGCGATCGCGGCCGCGGCGGCTGCGAATGCGCTTGCCACCCAAGCTAGGGATGGACAGACCGCGCGATAATCAGGACAATCCGGGACGCTTTATCGCGAAAGCCGGGATAATGGTGCAAAGCAGCCTCACGGAACTCGACGCCGTACTCATGGTCGCCCGCCGGGGCAAATTCCGCACGGCCGCGCTCGAACTCGGGGTTTCGACGACCGCGCTCAGCAATGCCGTCGGAAAGCTGGAGCGCGCGCTCGGTGTCCGGCTCTTCAACCGCACGACGCGCAGCGTCTCGCTGACCGAGGCGGGCCGGCGGTTCGTCGCGCAGGTCGCGCCCGCCATGCGCGACATTCATGAGGCGATGGAGGTCGCGCGCTCGCATCAGGCCACGCCCTCGGGCACGCTGCGCATCAACGCCTTTCCGACGGCGGCGCGGGAGATCTTCACCTGGCTCGTCCTGCCCTTTCTCCAGCTGCATCCGCGGGTCCATGTCGACATCGTGACGGAAGGACGCTTGGTCGATATCGTCGCCGGCGGCTTCGACCTCGGCGTGCGCAGTTCGGACCTCGTGCCCGCCGACATGATCGCGCTGCCTTTGGGCGGTCCGCGGCGCAATGTCGTGGTCGGGACACCTGCCTATCTGAAGGCGCACGGGACGCCCGTGATCCCGCAGGATCTCGCCGGCCATGCCTGCATCCGCGTCCGCCTCCCGAACGGCGCGCTCTATCGCTGGCCGTTCGAGAAAAACGGACAGTCGGTGCAGATCGACGTCGAGGGCGCCCTCACCCTCGACGAAGCGGGCCTCGCGCGCAGCGCGGCGCTCGCCTCCGTCGGCCTCATCCTGGCGATGGAAACCGACGTGCGCGACGACATCGAGGCCGGCCGCCTCGTACGCGTGCTCGATGACTGGACACCGACGCTGGCGCCTCTCAGCCTCTATTATCCGAGCCGCCGCAACCCGACCGCCGCGTTCAAGGCCTTCATCGACTTCGCGCGCCGGCAAGGTGGAGGGAGCGATGGGCCGAAGTCCCCGCAAGGGTCGGACGGGACGATCACCATCACCGGCGACCTGCCCTTATCGCATCCATAGATCGAACCACCGGCGCCCGGGGTCCCTCGAAGAAGTCTCGGCCTGTGGGCAGCCATTCGTCCCGCGCCCCGCCCGCTTGACAGTCGCAGCCCGGATCGGTCTATTGCCGCTGGTCGGCTGGTCCGACCAGTCGGGGCGTTCATGGCGGCACAGAGACATCTTCGCGATCCGGAACAGTTGGCGCAGCTCCCGATTCTCGGTGAGGCGATCGTCAAGCGTCCGATCACGAATGCGATCGCCGACAAGATCGCCGGCCTCATTGCCTCGGGCATCCTGCAGGTCGGCGACGCGCTGCCGAGCGAGCGCGAACTCTCCGTGACGCTCAATGTCAGCCGCGACGCCGTGCGCGGCGGCATCCGCATCCTCGCCGCGCAGGGCATTCTCGAAATCTCGCAGGGCGCCCGCACCCGGGTGGCCCGCTCCGATGTCGGCTCGGTCACGGTCGGCTTCGCGACCGCGCGGGCGATCGACGCTTATGATCTCGACGCGGTGCATGCAGCGCGGCTTCTCGTGGAGCGGCAGGTCGTCTCCGACGCTGCCGGGCGGATCGATGCCCGCCGGCTGGCCGTGCTTGAGCAGCTCCTCGCCGCGCAGAAGGCCGCGCTCGACGATCCGGTCCGCTTCCTGATCAGCGACCGCGAATTCCACGTCGCGATCTACCAGGCCTCGTCGAACCGGCTGCTCGCCGACTTCAGCACCGATCTCTACGCCTACATGATGGAATATCGCCGCGAGGCCGTCGCCCGGCCCGGCGCCATCGCCACCAGCTATGCCGATCACGTCGCGATCGTCGATGCGCTCAAGGCGCATGACGGCGAGGCCACCGCCGCGGCTTTCGCCGTCCATACCGGGCGCATCTACGCGACCACCCATCTCCTCATGCAGGGAGACGCGGCGCGCGGGGATTGAGGCTCTTCCGCGCCAGGACACCACAGCTCAGTTCACGACATTCGGCCGCATCGGCCGGACAATGGGAGGATATGAATGGACCGCAGGACATTTCTTCAGCTCGCCTCGGGCACCGCGATCGCGCTTGGAACCGGCGTCGCCGGCATGCGCGGCGCATTCGCCGAGGGCAAGGACATCGTCTATCTGACGCCCGGGCTCGACCTGCCGTTCTGGCGCTATCTGTCGAAGGGCGTCGAGGCCGCCGCCAAGAAGGGCGGCTACGGCTTCCAGGCGCTGGATTCGCACAACAGCGCCCAGACGCAGCTGCAGAACGCCCAGGATTCGATTGCTCGCGGCGTCGCCGGCATCGTGATCTCGCCGACCGATTCCTCGACCGCGCCGAGCGTGCTCCAGCTCGCCAAGCGCGCCAACATCCCGGTTGTGATCGCCGATATCGGCACCAATTCGGGCGACTACGAGTCCTTCATCATCTCCGACAACTATCGCGGCGCCCATGACGTCGGCACGGCGCTCGCCGCCGCGCTGAAGAAGAAGGGCTGGGAGAACGGCTCGGTCGGCATCGTCGCCATCTCGCAGGCGCGCAAGAACGGCCAGGCCCGCACCAAGGGCTTCCTCGACGGCCTCAAGGAAGGCGGCTTCACCGGCAAGGACGCCGGCATGCAGCAGATGCAGAGCTACACTGCCGACGAGACCTTCAAGTTCGTCCAGGACATGCTCACCGCCAATCCGGACATGCGCGGCCTGTTCGTGCAGACCGACCAGCCGGCCATCGGCGCGCTGCGCGCCATCAAGGCCGCCCGCCGCAATGGCGAAGTCGCGGTCGCAGCCTTCGACGGCATCCCCGATTTCGTCGAGCTCTTGAAGTCGGGCGACCTCGTCGTGTCCGGCATGCAGCAGCCCTACCTGATGGGCGTCCGCTCGGGCGAAGCCATGATCGACGCGCTCTCGGGCAAGAAGCCGGAGAAGGAGATCACCGTCCCGATCCTCGCCGTCACCAGCGAGAACATCGAGAAGGAACTGCCGACGGTGAAGGAAACCGTCTTCGCCAACGAGCTCTGAGGCCAACCGGCACCGCGGGTCCGCCCGCGGTGCCGCCCCTCAGCGTAAAAGGCCGTCCTTCCTGGAGCGATCCTTGGCTCTTCCCCTTCCCGATCCCTCGCCCGAAACGGCGTCTGCGATGCTTCTCAGCATGCGCGGCATCACGAAGACGTTCGACCGGACGCGCGCGCTGCAGGGCGCCGATTTCGAACTCGTCGAAGGCGAGATCCACGGCCTTCTCGGCGCCAACGGCGCCGGCAAGTCGACGCTGTCCAAGATCATCTCGGGCCACTATGCGCTCGACAGCGGCGAGATGAGCTATCGCGGCCGCGACATCCGCCTGCGCGGCACCCGCGACGCGCTCAATATCGGCATCGCGATCGTGATGCAGGAGACGAGCCTCGTCCCCGATCTGACGGTTCTCGAAAACATCTTCCTGCCCGAACTCGGCCGCCCCGGCCGCCTCGACTATCGCAAGCTTCGGCGCAGCGGCGAGGAGATCCTCGAATCCCTCGGCCAGCAGGACGCCCTCCCCTTCGACATCGAGGTGCGTCGGCTCTCCTCGGCGCAGAAGCAGCTGGTCGAGATTGCCAAGGCGCTCAGCGTCCGCGCCAAGCTGCTGATCTTCGACGAGCCCACCGCATCGCTGAGCCCCGGCGAGGTCGAGCGGCTGTTCGACGTGATGAGCCGCCTGCGCGCCTCCGGCCGCGGCCTCGTCTTCGTCTCGCACCGCCTCGAGGAGGTCTTCGCCCTCACCGACCGCGTCACCGTACTGCGCGAGGGCCGCACGGTCATGGACGCCCGCGAGACCTCGGGCCTCACCCAGGCCGAGTTGATCCGCGCGATGGTTGGCGCCGAACTCGGCGCGATCTATACCGAGCGGCACGAGGACCATGCGGTGACCGGGCCGGTCGCGCTGGAGGTCTCGCATCTCCAGTCGGCACCGCTCGTCCACGACGTCTCCTTCAAGGTGCACAAGGGCGAGATCCTCGGCCTCGGCGGCCTGGTCGGTGCCGGCCGCTCGGAGACTGCCGAGGCGATCTTCGGCCTGCGCCCGCGCACCGGCGGCACCGTCCTCCTGAACGGCAAGCCGCTCCGCGCCGACAGCCCCAAGACGGCGATCCGCTCGGGCCTCGGCTTCGTCGCAGAGGATCGCCGCACGCAGAACATCGTCCCCGACCTTTCCGTGAAGGAGAACCTGCTGCTCGCCCATCTCGGCGCGCATCGCGGCTTCTTCTGCGGCTATGGTGCGCGCACGAAGCGGGTCGACGAGCTATTGGCCCGCCTCGATCTTCCCGGCGACCGCATGCTCGACGCCTCGATGCTGAACTTCTCCGGCGGCATGCAGCAGAAGATCATCATGGCGCGCTGGCTGCTGCTCGGCCCGAACGTGCTCATCCTCGACGAGCCGACCAAGGGCGTCGATATCGGCACGCGCGCCAGCATCTATTCGATGCTGCGCGACATCGCGGCCGACGGCGTCGCGCTTGTCATCATCTCGTCCGACTTCGAGGAGCTGCTCGGCCTCGCCGACCGCGTCGTCGTCGTCAGCGACGGCCGCTCCACCGCCGATCTGCCGAGTTCGGTGCTCGACGAGGAAAAGCT
>CAWZZK010000150.1:0-5777 GCA_963966455.1 Kaistia sp.
CGCCAGGTTGCCATGCATGACGAGCAGATCGCCGGCGCCGGTGGTATCGACTGGGGTCGCCGGCTCGGCGGGAACGGTGATGGCGCCGGCGGCATCGAGGGCGAGCGCGCCGCGGGCGCCCAGCGTCACCACGACGAGCCCGGCGCCTGCGCCTCGCAGCGCCTCGGCCGCCGAAAGCGGATCGCCGCCGCCGCCGAGCAGCCGGGCCTCGCCCTCGTTGACGACGAGGCAATCGGCGAGCGGCACGAGGCTCGCGATGTCCGGCCGGGCCGGGGAGGGGTTGAGCAGCGTCGCAGCGCCGGCGGCGCGCGCCGCCTGAAGCGCCGCGCGGGTCGCGGCGAGGGCCAGGTTGCCTTGCATGACGAGGAGATCGCCGGCGCCGAGCCATTCGACACTCTCGCGGGCGAGGCGCTCGTCGATGCATTCGGCGGCGGCGACGATGGAGGCGATGGCATTCTCGCCGCCCGGCCCGACAAAGATCAGCGAGCGGTCGGTCGGGACGTCGACCGGGACGAGATCAGCGGGATCGAGCCCCTCGCCGGCGAGTTCGCCGGCGACCCATTCGCCCGCCGCATCGCCGCCGACCGGCGCCACGAGGCGGACATCGAGGCCGGCGCGCCGCATCACCAGCGCCTGGTTGGCGCCCTTGCCACCGAGATCGCGCTCGGCCGAACCGGCGATAACGGTGGCGCCGGCATGCGGGAAGACGGCCGTCACCATGGTCTCGTCGACCATCGCCGTCCCGAGGACGAGAACCCGCATCGCCAATCCTCTCCGGCCCCGCTTCGGGCCCTGCCGCATTCCCGGCGATGATCGCCGCCGTGGGTTGCCAACTGCTTGAGGCCGGGTTACAGATACGTATCACTAATACGTATCAGGAAACTTAGTCGTGGAAACGGGACGCCCCCGCCGAGTGACGCAGCGCGATGTCGCGCGCCTTGCCGGCGTGTCGCAGACGACCGTTTCCATGGTGCTGTCGGGCGCATCGGCGCCCTCGCTGCCGGCCGAGACGCTGGAGCGGGTGCAGGCGGCGGTGCGCGAGCTCGGCTATGTGCCGAACCGCTTCGCGCAGGCGCTGAAGACCAACCGAACCATGACCATCGCCTGCGTGGTTCCCGATATCGCCAACCCGTTCTACCCGTCGCTCTTGCGCGGCGTTCAGGCGGTGGCCGACGATGCCGGCTATGACGTGATCACGGTCAATACCGATGGCACGGCGGAGCGCGAGCAGCGCTTTCTCTCCTGGTGCCTGGAACGGCGAGTGGATGGCGTCGTCGGCGTGTTCTTCACGCTGCGCGCCTCGGATTTCCGGCCGCTGACCGATTCCGAGATCGGCGTCGTCAGGATCGAATCCTCGGCGAAGCGCGGCGGTCCGCTGCCGGTCGACAATCTCTATATCGACAACGAGGCGGCCGCCGGCGCCGTCACGCGCTATCTCATCGGCCGTGGCTATGAGCGCATCGCAATGATCGCCGGCATCGGCGGCCCGCAGGACGGCCGCATCCGCGGCTATCGCACGGCGCTCACCGAGGCGGGCCGCGAGCCGCTCATCGTCACCGACGAGGCCTTCACCGAGGAAGGCGGCCAGCGCGCGGCGGAAACGCTGTTCGCCCGCACGGAGCGGCCCGACGCCGTCTTCGCCGCCAACGACCTGATGGCGATCGGCGCCATGGCGGCGGCGCGCGAGGCCGGCTTCTCCGTTCCCGGCGACATCGCCGTCGCCGGCTTCGATGACATCTTCGCGGCGCGGCTGGTGACGCCGCCGCTCACCACCGTCTCGCAGTTCCAATACGACCTCGGCACGACGGCTGCCGAGGTTCTTCTCGACCGGCTCCAGCGCGGCAATGCCGGCGCCGGGACGAGCCAGGCCATGCCGTTTCGCCTGATCGAGCGCAGTTCGACCTGAACGACGCGAGACAGGCCCGGAGGGAGGAGCAAGACCATGGGGTTCAGAGCGAAAATCACGTTGGCGGGGGCGGCTCTCGTCGCGCTCGGCGTCGCCGCGGCGCATGCCGAGGACAGGAAGCCGATCAGCTGGTGGTACGAGACCGCCGCGCCGGAAAACCAGGAGGCGCTGGAGAAGCTGCTGGTGCAGCCCTTCAACGCCGCGCATCCGAACGAAGAGCTCACGATCGATTTCCGCGGCGCGGAACTCGACAAGCAGCTGCGCATCGCGATGCTCTCCGGCTCGGGTCCGGACGTCGTCTACACGGCCGGCCCCAGCTATGTCGCCGCGATGGCGCAGGCCGGGCAGCTGCTGCCGCTCGACGACTATGCCGCCAAGCTCGGCTGGAACGAGCGCATCCTTCCCGTCTTCATCGAGCTCGGCAAGTATAACGGCAAGCTCTATGCGCTGCCGAAGACCTACGAGACGCTGGGCCTCTTCTACAACAAGACGCTGTTCGACAAGAATGGCTGGAAGGCGCCGACCACGATCGCCGAGATGGAAAAGCTCGCCGAGGAGATGAAGGCGAAGGGCATGGTGCCGTTCGCGGCCGGCAATGCCGACTGGCGTCCGACCAACGAGCACTATGTCTCGATCGTGCTCAACTCGATCGCCGGCCCGGACAATGTCTACAAGGCGCTGAAGGGCGAGATCCCGTGGACGGCCGAGCCCTTCGTCAAGGCGATCGATAAGCTGAACGAGTGGTGGCAGAAGGGCTATTTCGGCCCCAACTACTTCTCGCTGACCGGCGAGCAGGCCTTCGCGCAGATCGCCACCGGCCAGGCCGGCATGGCGCCGACCGGCACCTGGAACTTCCAGAACGTGCCGCGCTACTTCCCGCAGAACAATGCCGAGCCGGCCTTCATCGGCTTCCCGAGCGCCGAGGGCGTGCCCTCGCCGATCTATGCGCTCGGCATCGGCTCGACCTTCTCGATCGCCAATTCCTCGGAGAATCCCGACGGGGCGGCCGAGGTGATCGACTATGTGTTCAGCGACAAGTTCTACGGCGACATCAACACCGTCTGGCAGGGTGAGTGGAACACGCCGCTGAAGGACCTCTCCAAGGTCAAGATCGGCTCCGAGGTGCTGCCGCTCTATGGCGAGACGATGAAGGCCCTCGCCGACGCGGTCGGCAAGAACCAGTACGGCTACACGACCTGGACCTTCCTGCCGCCGGCGACCGACACCTATCTCGTCTCGGGCATGGAAGAGGTCTGGCTCGGCAAGATCACGACGGCCCAGTTCCTCGAGAAGCTCAACGCCGCCTTCCTCGAGGAAAAAGCCGCCGGCAAGGTTCCGGCCATCCCGGCCCGCTGAGGCGCCGAACTGAGGCGCTCGATCGGACCCGCCGAGCGTGAAGTGCAGCGACGTCATGGCCGGGCTTGACCCGGCCATCCACGACTTCCTCGAAACGACCAGGGAAAGACGTGGATGCCCGGGACGAGCCCGGGCATGACGGCCTGACAAGCAGAGTTACGACGTCAGGCGGACCACTTCCGCCTGCCGCCCCATCCGCCCGAGGAACCCGTCCATGTGGCTCTATCTCGCGCCGACTCTCGTGATCAATGTCGTGATCATCCTGATCCCGGCGCTGCTCACGATCGGCCTCGCCTTCTTCCAGTGGGACGGCCTCTCGGCGCCGGTCTTCGTCGGGCTCGGGAACTTCGCCGCGCTCTGGGACGACCGCGTGTTCTGGACGGCGCTCGAGAACAACCTGATCTGGACGGCGATCTTCCTGACGATCCCGATCGCCATGGGCCTGCTCGCCGCGAGCATGCTGCTCATCGTGCCGCGGCGCGGCTCGACCATCTTCCAGGTCGTCTATTTCCTCCCCGTCATCATCGCCACGGCCATCACCGCCCGCGTCTGGCAGGGCATGATCTACAGCCCCGTCACCGGCATCTTCGGCTGGCTCGGCAAGCTCGGCCTGCCGATCACCAATCCGCTGTCGCAGACCTCGACGGCGCTGTTCGGCATCGCCACCGTCGATCTCTGGCACTGGTGGGGCTTTCTCTGCGTGATCTTCTTCGCGGCGCTCCGCCAGGTGCCGCAGGAGCAGATCGAGGCGGCGCGTATCGAGGGCGCGAGCTTCTGGCAGATGATGCGCTACGTGCTCCTGCCCGGCATCCGCTCGACCATCGTCCTCATGATGGTGATGACGGTCATCTGGTCGTTCCTCGTCTTCGACTTCGTCTACATCCTGACGCAGGGCGGGCCGGCCTTCTCCAGCGAGGTCCTCTCGACGCTCGCCTATCGCAAGGCCTTCTATGACCTGAATGTCGGCCAGGCGGCCGCGACGGCGCTCGTCATCAGCCTGTTCGGCCTCGTCGCCACCTATTTCTACATTCGCATCCAGCAGAAAGAGGGTGTCTGATGAGGCTCGTCGAAAGCCGCGCCACCCTGACGCTCACTTATGTGGTGCTCGGGATCGGCCTCTTCACCGCGCTCTTCCCCATCGCACTCCTGGTGCTCAACTCGCTGAAGAGCGCTCAGGAGATCGTCACCAATCCGCTGGCCCTGCCGCAGGCGATCCGCTGGGACAATTTCGCCCGCGCCTGGAAGGACGCGCGCTTCTCGACGAGCTTCGTCAATTCGGCGACGCTGACCGGGCTCACGATCCTCCTCGTCTGCACCACCGGCTCGGCCTCGGCCTATGTGCTGGCGCGCAAGAAGATCAAGGCGTGGAAGCTCGTCACCTTCTATCTCCTCGCCACCACGACGGCGCCGATCCAGCTCTTCCTGTTCCCGCTCTATTTCGGCTTCGCCAAGCTCGGGCTGATCAACAATGTCTTCGCCGTCTCGCTCGTCTATACGGCGATCTACAGCCCGTTCGCGATCATGCTGCTGCGGACCTATTTCCTGGCCGTGCCGCGCGAGATCGAGGAGGCGGCGCTGATCGACGGCGCCTCGTCCTGGCAGATCTTCACCCGCGTGATGCTGCCGATCGTCTCGCCCGGCATCGTCACCGTGGCGCTGATCATTGGCCTCTATTCCTGGAACGAATTCCTGATCGCCACGACCTTCCTGCAGAAGAAGGATTCGCTCACCGCCGTCGTCTCCTTCTTCCTCCTGTCGGGCCAGTACTCGTCCGACTGGGGTGAGATCATGGCCGCGGCGCTGATCATCGTGCTGCCGATCGTCATCCTGTTCGTCTTCCTGCAGCGCCGCTTCATCGAGGGCATGGCCGGCGGCTCGGTCAAGGGCTGAGCCGGCCGCACGCGATCGATCAATCACAAGAACACCGAGGAACCCCAGCATGACCACCGCACCGCTTCCCAACGACTATCTCGAGCGCGTCTATGCCGGCGTGCTCGGCAAGCTGATCGGCGTCTATGTCGGCCGGCCCTTCGAGGGCTGGACCTACCAGAAGATCATGAGCGAGCTCGGCGAGGTCGACTATTACGTGCATGACAAGCTCGGCGTGCCGCTCGTCGTCACCGATGACGATGTCGCCGGTACCTTCACCTTCGTGCGGGCGCTCGAGGACTACGGCATCTCGGCGGACCTCACCGCCGAGGATATCGGCAAGGCCTGGCTCAACTATCTGGTCGAGCAGCGCACGGTGCTCTGGTGGGGCGGCAACGGCAATTCGACGGAGCATACCGCCTGGCTCAACCTGAAGCGCGGCGTGCCGGCGCCGGCCTCGGGCTCGATCGCCACCAATGGCGCGACGGTGGCCGAGCAGATCGGCGCGCAGATCTTCATCGACGGCTGGGCGCTGGTGGCGCCGGGCCAGCCGAAGCTCGCGGCGAAGCTCGCCGAGCAGGCGGGCAAGGTCAGCCATGACGGCGAGAGCGTGCATGCCGCCGTGCTCTGGGCGGCGATGGAGGCG
>CAWZZK010000151.1:0-57992 GCA_963966455.1 Kaistia sp.
GCGAGCGGGCCGGGGTGGGGGCGGGGGAGGCCGATCCGCTTACCACGGGCTAATCGCAGCCGGCTGCGACGGTGGCGGCGCTGGTGCGCGCCGACGAGCGGCTGCATGACTCGTTCGAGACGATCACGCTGCCCGTCCTCATCCTGCACGGCACCGAGGACCGCGCCACCGTCTGTCGCGGCAGCGAGTATTTCCACGCCCATGCCGGCTCGGCCGACAAGACCCTCAAGCTCTATGAGGGCCACTATCACGACCTCCTGAACGATCTCGGCAAGGCGGCGGTCATGGCCGACATCCTCGACTGGATCGAGGCCCGGCTGCCGCGAGCAGCGGCGCACGCGCCGGCCACGGCCACGGCCACGGCATAGGTGCGCCCGCTAACGGCGATATCGTTTGCCGACTAAGTCAAGGCCTACGGCGGAAACCGTCGCGGGCTCATCGGTCACCGGAGGCAGGGGTCTTTGTCCCCGCCTCCTCCCGCCATGCCGCCTCAGCCGCGCCGCGCGGCCTCGATCGCGGCGATGTCGATCTTCCCCATCTCCATCATCGCGTCGAAGGCGCGCTTCGCCTCGGCGCCGCCGGCGGCGAGCGCTTCGGTGAGGGCGCGCGGCGTAATCTGCCAGTTGATGCCCCAGCGATCCTTGCACCAGCCGCAGGCGCTCTCCTTGCCACCATTCCCCACGATCGCGTTCCAGTAGCGGTCCGTCTCCTCCTGGTCGTCGGTGGCGATCTGGAAGGAGAAGGCCTCGCTATGGGTAAAGGCCGGCCCGCCATTGAGGCCGATGCAGGGAATGCCGCAGACGGTGAAGGCGACGACGAGGACATCGCCGGCCTTGCCCATCGGATAATCGCTCGGCGCGCGGTCGACGCGGGTCACGGCGCTGTCCGGAAAGACGCTCGCGTAGAAGTTCGCCGCTGCCTCGGCATCCTTGTCGTACCAGATGCAGACCGTGTTCTTCGCCGTCGCCATTTCTTCTCTCCTCCTTTGATGCGCCGCGCCGGACCCGCCATCGGCGGGCATGCTGCCCAAGGACGAACGACGCATGCCGGCGCCGACATATGGGTGGCCGGAAGAGCGCCTTCGTGTCGCCGGAACAACGTCGGCGGCCTTATGGTCGATCCTGCTGCGCGGACGCTATCAATCGCCGCGTGCTTGTGTCTATATGCGTAAAGAAGAGAGCGTCGTACAGCGTCGGTGGTTGATCGGTTTTAACGAACTATTCATATTCTGGGGTCGTGTTATCAAGGATCGTTGACGATGAAGGCCCCGATTTCTACTCACGCCACGTCGATCATGACCAAGATCACCTTGGTCGAGGGGCGTGAGTCGACCTTCGCAACCTGGCAGGCGGCTTTCACGCGCGCTGCGGCGATGGCGCCCGGCTTTGCCAGCATCGAGATCCTGCCCGAATTCGCCGGTTCGTCGGAATGGCGCATCATCCAGCGCTTCCGCGACGCCGCCTCTCTTGACGCCTGGCAGCGCGCACCGGCGCGTGCCGCGCGCATCGCCGAGCTCGACGCGATGCGGGTGCATGGCGAGGCCGGCGACGGCGACGAGCTGGCGCCGGATTTCCATTCCCTCTCCTGCGTCACCGAAGTGATCGCCAGCGAGGTCAAGCCGAGCCATGAGGCCGACTTCCAGGCCTGGGCATCCGATGTGCAGGCGACGCAGGCGCTCGTCCCGGGCTATATGGGCACGCTGGTCCAGGCCCCGGTGTCCGAGGCGCTGCCTTACTGGACGACTTTGGTCCGCTATTCCTCGCAGGAGGAGCTCGAGCGCTGGCTCGCCTCGTCCGAGCGCAAGGCGCTGCTCGATCGCTCCGACCCCGAAGTCTCGACATGGAAGAGCCGGCGCCTCAGCCCGTTCTCCGGCTGGTTCCCGTCCGAGCCGGATAGGCCGGCGCCCGCGGCCTGGAAGCAGACCATGCTGGTGCTGCTGGTGCTCTTCCCGGTCGTCATGCTGGAGATCCGCTTCCTGAGCCCGATCACGGCCGGCCTGCCTGGGCCGGTCGCGACCTTCATCGGCAATGCGATCAGCGTCGCGCTCGTCTCCTGGCCGCTGATGCGCTTCGCGATCGCCGGGCTCGGCTGGTGGCTGCAGCCGCCGCCCGCCCAGCGCGGGCGTGTCGAGGCGCTCGGCCTCGCCACCGTCCTTCTCCTCTACGCGATCGAGATCGCGATCTTTCTGCTGCTCCCCTGAGCGTGGGACAGCGAGCCCCCAGACGACGCTCCAACGAAGAGGGAACACCATGACCGCGACCGACGACAACACATACATGGCGAGGGCGATCGAACTCTCGCGCAAGACCTCGCTCGAGGACAGCGCCGGCGGGGCCTTCGGCTGCGTCATCGTCAAGGACGGCAAGATCATCGGCGAGGGCGCCAATCGCGTCGTGGCCGAGAACGACCCGACCTGGCATGGCGAGATCGAGGCGATCCGCAAGGCCTGCAAGGCCGAAGGCAGCTTCAAGCTGGAGGGCGCAACGCTCTACACCAGCGCGGAGCCCTGCCCGATGTGCATGGCCGCCACCTATTGGGCCGGCATCAAGCGCGTCTTCTACGCCGCGCAGATCGAGGACGCCCTCGAATACGGCAATTTCGACGACAGCTTCATCTATTCCGAACTGCGCAAGCCGGTCGAGGACCGCTCGATCGAGATCAAGCAGATCATGCGCCCCGAGGCCGTCGAAGTCTGGAAGCTCTACCAGCAGAAGGCCGACAAGGTTCAGTACTGATCGCGGCGGGGCTGCGTAAGCAGCCCCGTCCGACCGCCCTCACTCATCCATCTTGAGCGCGGCGATGAAGGCTTCCTGGGGGATGTCGACCTTGCCGAACTGGCGCATCTTGCGCTTGCCCTCCTTCTGCTTGTCGAGGAGCTTGCGCTTGCGGGTGATGTCGCCGCCATAGCACTTGGCCGTCACGTCCTTGCGGAGCGCGCGCACCGTCTCGCGGGCGATGATCTTGCCGCCGATCGCCGCCTGGATCGGGATGACGAAGAGATGCTGCGGGATGAGGTCCTTCAGCTTCTCGCACATCGCGCGGCCGCGCCGCTCGGACTGCGAGCGGTGGACGAGCATCGACAGAGCGTCGACCGGCTCGGCATTGACGAGGATCTGCAGCTTGACGAGGTCGCCTTCCTTGTAGTCGGTCAGCTGGTAGTCGAAGGAGGCATAGCCCTTCGAGACCGATTTCAGGCGGTCGTAGAAGTCGAACACGACCTCGTTGAGCGGCAAGTCGTAGGTCGCCATCGCGCGCGCGCCGACATAGGAGAGGTCGACCTGCACGCCGCGCCGCTCCTGGCAGAGCTTCAGGATCGCGCCGAGATATTCGTCGGGCGTCAGGATGGTGGCGCGGATCCAAGGCTCGGCGATCGTGTCGATCTTCACGACGTCCGGCATGTCGGCCGGATTGTGCAACTCCATTTCGGAGCCGTCGGTGAGCGTGATCTTGTAGACCACCGAAGGGGCGGTCGCGATCAGGTCGAGATTGAACTCGCGCTCCAGACGTTCCTGAATGATCTCGAGGTGCAGGAGGCCGAGGAAGACGCAGCGGAAGCCGAAGCCGAGCGCGGCGGAGGTCTCCATTTCAAACGAGAAGGACGCGTCGTTGAGGCGCAGCTTGCCCATCGCGGCGCGCAGCTCCTCGAAATCGGCGGCGTCGGTCGGGAAGAGGCCGCAGAACACGACCGGCTGCGCCGGACGGAAGCCCGGCAGCGGCTCGGCGGTCGGCTTCTTGTCGTCGGTGATGGTATCGCCGACTCGGGTATCGGCCACTTCCTTGATCGAGCCGGTGAAGAAGCCGATCTCGCCGGGGCCGAGGCTGTCGACCATGACCATCTTCGGCGTGAAGAAGCCGACGCGCTCGATGTCGTAGGCGGCGCCGGCGCGCATCATGCGGATGCGCTGGCCCTTGGCGAGGCAGCCGTCGATGACGCGCACCAGCACGACGACGCCGAGATAGGTGTCGTACCAGCTATCGACCAGCAGCGCCTTCAGCGGCGCGCCGGCATCGCCCTTCGGCGCCGGCAGGTCGGTGACGATCGCTTCAAGCACGTTCTCGACGCCGAGGCCGGTCTTCGCCGAGATGAGCACGGCGCGCGACGCGTCGATGCCGATCACCTCCTCGACCTGGGCGCGGATGCGCTCCGGCTCGGCGGCGGGCAGGTCAACCTTGTTGAGGACGGTGACGATCTCGAGATTGTTGTCGATCGCCTGATAGACATTGGCGAGCGTCTGCGCCTCGACGCCCTGCGAGGCGTCGACGACGAGCAGCGCCCCCTCGCAGGCTGCCAGCGAGCGCGAGACCTCATAGGCGAAGTCCACATGGCCGGGCGTGTCCATGAGGTTCAGGATATAGGACTGGCCGTCCTTCGCCTTGTAGTCGAGCCGCACGGTCTGCGCCTTGATCGTGATGCCGCGCTCGCGCTCGATTTCCATCGAATCGAGCACCTGATTGGTCATCTCGCGGTCGCTGAGGGCGCCGGTGAGCTGGATCAGGCGGTCGGCGAGCGTCGACTTGCCATGGTCGATATGCGCGACGATCGAGAAATTGCGGATATTGGCGAAGGGCTCGGTGCTCATGGCGCGCTGCATAGCATCATCGCCAGAAGCGGCAAAGCGCCGAAAGCGCGGCTTTTCGGGGCCACGGGCGCGCCGGGCTCAGGCGCCGGCACACTCGCCGCCGCCCGGCTCGTCCGCCTCGAGCGCGTCCTCGCGGGCCGTGTCGAGGATGCCAAGCATCCGTGCGCGCGCGACGAGGCGGGCGGCGAGATCGGCGGCGAGCGGGCGCGGCGGCTCGCCGGGCCGTCCCGCGACCAGCGCCGAGCGGCGGTCGATCGGCGGCGCATCGACGGGATCGACGACGACGAGGCGGCCGAATTCGCGGTCGGCGGCGATCTGCGGCGCCAGCAGATGGCCGATGGCGAGGCCGCGCTCGATCAGCGCCCGGCTCGGCTCCAGCGTCATCAGCGAAGTGCCGCGCGCCATCTTCTGCATGGCGAGGATCGGCTCCGGCGTCACCTGCCACCACAGATGCGTCACGAAGCGCGGCGCGACCTCGAAGATCCGTTCCAGCGTCGGCGCCGGGCCGATGGCGCGGGCGAGTTCGGGCGCGGCGACGAGATGGGCGCGCTCGCGGAAGGTGGCGATCGGCTCCAGAGGATCGAGCAGCGGATCGAGATTGGGCCAGGCGATGACGCCGAGATCGATGCGCCGATCATGCAGCCATTCCGCGATCTCGCGGTGACGACCTTCCTCGATGTCGAGCTCGACATGCGGATGCTCCGCAAGGAATTCAGCGACCGGCGTCGTGACGAGCGGCGCCACCAGGCTGCGCAGCGTGCCGATCGCGACGCGGCCGCGGTCCATCACCCGCATCGCCTCCTCGCTTTCGACGAGGGTCGAGAGGACGCGGCGGGCGTAGGGAAGGAAGGCGATGCCGCGCTCGGTCAGCTCCACCTTGCGGCCGCGCAGGAAGAGCGGGCCGCCGACATGCTGTTCCAGTGTGCGCATGCGCATCGAGATCGTCGCCTGCGTCACGTTGAGCCGGGCGGCGGCCTTGGTGAAGGAGCCGTCGCGCACGATGCGATCGAAACTGCGCAGCTGGTCGATATCCATAGAGAAACCTTATGCGGCTCGTGAGGATTCCTGATGGATTGGCGCGCCCGATTGACAGGAGCAATCGAAGAGCGCGATAGTTCGTCTCATCCGCCGCCGCAAGCGGCACCGCCGAGCCGAGCCGAAACGCCATGACCGAAACGCCATGACCGAGACCCGCCCGGACGCGACCTTGCGCAGCCTTTCCCATGCCGAGGCCGAGGCGGCGCTGGACGGGCTCGCCGAAGTGCTGGTCGACGCCGTCGAACATGGCGCTTCGGTGAATTTCCTCGCCGGTTTCCGCCATGACGAGGCGGTCGCCTTCTGGCGCGGCCAGCTTCCGGCGATCGCCGAGGGCAAGCGCGCGCTCATCGTCGCCGAGGCGGGCGGCCGGGTGGTCGGCACCGTGGTCGTCACCCATGCGCATCAGCCGAACCAGCCGCACCGCGCCGATGTCGGCAAGATGCTGGTGCATTCCTCCATGCGTCGCCGCGGGCTCGGGCGGCGCCTGCTGGCGGCGGCCGAGGCGGAGGCGCTCGCAAGCGGACGCAGATTGCTGGTGCTCGATACCGAGACCGACAGCGCCGGCCACCGCCTCTATGCCGCCTGCGGCTGGATCGAGGTCGGCACCATTCCGGGCTATGCTCTGTCCACGACCGGCGAGCCGAGCGGCGCGACGATATTCTACAAGCGCATCGGGGGCGATTGAGACATGCTGATCCGGCCGGCGGGCGAAGGCGATCTTGCCGCGATCCTCGCCATCTACAATGACGCCGTCGTCAACACGACCGCGATCTGGAACGACGATGTCGTCGATCTCGAGAACCGCCGTGCCTGGTTCGCCGCCCGCACCGCGCAGGCCTATCCGGTTCTGGTCGCCGAAGAAGCCGGGCGCGTGCTCGGCTACGGCTCCTACGGCGATTTCCGGCCCTTCCAAGGCTACCGCTTCACCGTCGAGAACTCGGTCTATGTCGGCGCCGAGGCACGCGGCAAGGGCGCGGGCGCGGCGCTGCTGGCAGCCCTCGTCGACCACGCGAGCACCGCCGGCAAGCATGTCATGATCGCCGCCATCACCGCCGGCAACGAGGCCTCGGTGCGGCTGCATGCGCGGGCGGGCTTCGTCGAGACCGGACGGCTCGGCGAGGTCGGCTTCAAGTTCGGGCGCTTCCTCGATCTGGTGCTGATGGAGCGGCGGCTCACCGCAACGTCATCGCCCTCCGCTTGACGCCCGGGCGGCGCGGGGCCAGCTTCGGCGCCATGAGGCACTCCCGCATCCTCGAACGGCTCGCCGCCTTCGCGCTGATCCTGGCGCTCGCCGCCGGCTTCACCGCTTCGGCCGCCATGCCCGCGCGCATGGCGCCGGGTTCGGAAATGGCGGAAGCGATGGCGGATTGTCCGCATCCGATGATGATGCAGGACCACGGCCACAGGGCGGAGGCGAGCGCCCCGGTATCGCAGGGCAAGGCGCAACCACCCATGCTCTGCTGCGCCGGGGCCGGACCCTGCCTCGCCGCCGAACTCGCCGCCCCGCATCTGCCGCGTCTTGCGGAGGGCCGATCGCTGCCGGCGTCCGACGCCTTGCCGCGCGCCGCCGCGCCGGGACCCGAACTGCCGCCGCCCCGCGCCTGACCGAAGCCAGCCCAGCCGCGTCGTCCGCCCGGACGGCGCTTTCTTTGCTGCTCACCGATCAGGAGATCACCATGCTGAAAGCAGCCACGCTCGCTCTCGCCGCCGTCCTTGCCATGCCGCTCGCCGCCACGGCCGAGGAGATGTCGCACGACATGCAGGACATGGGCGCCATGCACGACATGAAGGGCATGGCGGACACTGCCAAGCCGGACGACTCGGCCTCGACCAAGGCCTTCAAGGCGGCCGACGACGCCATGATGAAGGGGATGGCCATCGACTATTCCGGTAATGCCGATGTCGATTTCGTCCGCGCCATGATCCCGCATCACGAAGGCGCGGTCGCCATGGCAAGGGTCGAGCTGCAATATGGCAAGGACCCGGAGCTGAGGAAGCTCGCCACGGATATCATCGCTGCCCAGGAGACCGAGATCGCCTTCATGAAGGCATGGCTCGCGAAGAACGGCGGCACGAACGCCCCGCCGAACAAGTAAGGAGAGCGCGCGGCGCCCCGCACCTTCCGCGTGCGGGGCGCCGCGGTCTATGCGCTCGCGCCGGTCGACTCGCCGGCGGCGTCCAAGGGCGTTCAGCGAGGCGTTCGGCGCGGGAGCGGGCGGCCGGGACGATCGTTCACTAGACGCTAGTCCGCATCAACGCGCGGCTCGAGCCGTCGGAACAAGGTGCCGAGCCCGTTGCGGGCCGAGGAGCCGGACAGGCGGGCCCGCTGATGCCGCCGGAGGCCATCGCCGAGATCATATTGATCGGCGATGGCGACAACTTTCGCTTCACAACCGACCAGCATCTCATCCGCGCGGCGCTAGCGCGCGCAGGGAGAGCGCATCCGCATCGCTTTGGTAGATCCCGGCGCGGAGTTGCATGACATAAGGCAGCAGGCCTGGCGGTGGTTTCACGTCCTTTCGATGATTTTGTCGATTATTTCTCTTCTCTCCCTCAAGGCTGCGCTTATCTCCGCATGCCAATACAAGGCGTTATTTTGTGCGCTTCCCATTAAAATTAGTACATCCTTCATTTCTTCAAAGATTTTTTCTGAAAATTGTTCATTCCACTTGTCTTTATTTATAATTCCAACCGCCTCCGTTAGAACTGTCAAGCGCTGCTGTATATTGATTGTATCATTTATTGTCTTGCCCCTGGCTTCAAAAACCTTAGGTGGCTCACCGAACGCAGAGCAGCCGAGCATGATTTGTGTCGATTTTTGGAATATATGGAACGAAAGTTCTAGTTTCCTTCTAGCAACAAAAGACTGATCTTCAGTCATGCCAGTCTTTATAAAATCTACTATAGCGCTAGAGATACTATCGTAGTCGTTATCAACCCTATTAATATCTATATCATATATAACTTTTTCAGCAATTGTCTGTTCTTGGAATAGATCGTTTATTCGCATCTGTATAAACGGTATGTTAAGAGCCTTAACTTGTTTAGCAATGTATACAAGCGTAATCAACGTAACTACCCCAGAGAACCAGCCACTGAGCGCGCCTATCCACTCGCGGGTGCATTGGCTTGCTGGAACATCGCTACACGCCGAGGGACCGATACTTGCAAACTCGATCCAGATTATTCCAACAAAGCCGCCGAAGGCACACGCGAGCAGTAGCATGCCCATCTCGCTAGGCGTGACCGGCCGTTCCGGCATTGGTGCTTTCATGACTGTCCCCCCAAATACGCTGAGACACTCGCATGACGCGCACTTCTTTGGAACGTATCACCGTCTTCGTCGCGGGCGCGGCCGAGGTAGAGCCAGAGCCAGAGCCAGAGCCAGAGCCAGAGCCAGAGCACATGTCCGCGTCGGGCGACGCCCTCCGCATCCCGGCATGAAGCTGCCGGTCTCGACGGGAGAAGCGCCTGACGAGGCAGATGCCGACGGCGAGGAGACTTAGCGGCCCAGACCGTGCCTCAGATAGGGGCTTCGATATCGACGCGATGAGCAGGAAATGGGCCTTCGTGCTCGTTGGCTCGAAGGCCCTCACCCTGCGCGGGCAGCCAGTTGGCCCGGACGAGGGCTGTTGACAAGCGCTCCGGCAGCAACGATCCCGCAGGGCCAATTCCCTCCGGCTGGGAAAGGCTCTAAAGGAGGCGCGACCTCACATGACGCGCGAGTGCCAGCCGTGACCGAAGCCCTTACCGCCGCCGATCATCTTCTCACCGTGCGCGATTTCCTGCGCCATGCCGTCAGCCGCTTCTGCTCGGCCGGGCTCGCCTTCGGCCATGGCGCGAGCGATGCCTTCGACGAGGCTGCGTTCATGGTCCTGGAAGGGCTGAAGCTGCCGATCGACACGCTCGAGCCCTTTCTCGACGCCCGCCTGCTGCCGGATGAGCGCGCGCGGCTCGCGGAACTGATCGAGGCGCGGGTGACGACGCGCAAGCCCGCCGCCTATCTCCTGAAACGCGCCTATGTGCAGGGCATTCCGCT
This sequence comes from Kaistia sp., assembly GCA_963966455.1. Lineage (GTDB taxonomy): Bacteria > Pseudomonadota > Alphaproteobacteria > Rhizobiales > Kaistiaceae > Kaistia > Kaistia cartagenensis. The sequence continues at coordinate 9,658 of CAWZZK010000151.1, forward strand.
CTATGTCGACGAGCGGGTGATCGTGCCGCGATCGTTCATCTGCGAATTGCTCGTCTCGGACATCGTCGGCGGCGACGATTTCACCATCATCGAGGACACCGGCTCGGTCGAGACGGTGCTCGACCTCTGCACCGGCTCCGGCGCCATCGCGATCCTCGCCGCCGAAGTGTTCGAGAATGCCGATATCGACGCCGTCGATCTCTCGCCGGACGCGATCGAGGTGGCGAAGATCAATGTCGCCGAGCACGGGCTGGAAGGCCGGCTGTCGCTGATCGAGGGCGATCTCTTCGCGCCGCTCGAGGGCAAGACCTATGACCTCATCCTCACCAACCCGCCTTATGTCGACGAGGTGGCGATGGAGGAACTGCCCGAGGAATACCGTCACGAGCCGGCCATGGCGCTCGGCTCGGGTCTCGACGGCCTCGACATCGTCCGCCGCATCCTCGCCGAGGCCGGCGCGCATCTGAACCCCGGCGGCGGCCTTCTGTGCGAGATCGGCGCCGGCCGCGAGATCCTCGAGGCCGAGTATCCGGACCTGCCTTTCCTCTGGCTCGATACCGAGGAGAGCGAGGGCGAGGTGTTCTGGCTCGCCGCCGAGGCGCTCGGCGCCACCGCGTCGAGCACCATCGGCGCCGTCGAGCCGGAGTAGGGCGCTTCCGGCCAGGCGGAACGCCCTACGGCGCCAGCGCCTCGGCGCCGACGACCGCCTTTGGATAGGGCAGGGCGGTGACCAGTTTCGCCATCGGCTTGTCGCTTGCGAAGAGCGGCGCGAGGTCGATGGTGAGATAGCTGGTGCGGTGGTCGTAGTCCGAGATGATCAGCCGGTTCTGCGTCAGGTCCTTGATCGACACCCACTGCGTATAGTCCGAGACGACGGTATCGCCGTCCTTCGACTGCGCGACGCCGATCGGGATGTCGACGGTGTTGAGGATATGCGTGATCGTCTGGGTCGCCTCGCCGGCATCCTTCGGCTGCGGCACGAAATGGCGCATGAAGGCGGCCCGCACGAAGCGCGAGGGCGGCGTGTAGTCGCCCGGAAGGCCCATGGTGCCGCCGCCCTGGCCGAGCGCCGTGACGTCGACATCGCCATATTGCCGGGTGTTGGCTCCCATCGATGAGAGATTGACGTAGTTCCTGAGATTGGTGAGGTGCCAGTCATAGGTCGGCGCATTGGTCAGCACATGCGCCGCGTCGTCGTAGATCTTCAGTTCGCCGCCGACATATTCCACGATGATGCTGCCGCCCGAGCGGTCGTCGAGCTTGAAATGCATCGCCGGAACCGTCGGACCGGTCGGCAGCGCCGGATCGGTCCAGACCTTCGCACCCGGCAGCGCCGCCTTGGCGTCGTCGACATCCTTGAAGCTGCCGAGCAGCCACTTCGCGAAGGAGAGGATCTCGACGGCATTGGCGGCGTCGGCCGCGTCCACGCTCTGATATTGCGTGAAGCCCGGCAGGAAATTGGCACTGAGCGAAAGGCCCGCCTCGTTCTGTCCCTCGACGAGCGGCATGCCGGGGATGATCCCGGCGCCGATCCCGACCACGGCATAGCTCGTGGTGACGGTGCGCGGGCTGGCGCCCTTCGGGGCCGGCAGCGTCAGGATGGTGCCCTTCGGGATGCTGGCGAGCGTCCACTGCATGTCGAAGGCCCATTCCATGGTCCGTCCGGCGACGACGGACTTGTCGGCGGCCACGATGTCGACGGCGGTGCAGGCGAGTGCGGCATGGCTCATCGCAGTGAGCGAGAGCGCGGCAGCGAGCAGACGAAGCATGGTCGTTTCTCCCCGATCGGGGCTCTGCGCCCCGCTGCACCATGCCGCCCGGGCGTTAAAGCGTGCTGAAGAGCGCGAATGAAAGGCGGCATGATTTTCGCGGCATCCTGTGCTATGAGCCGGCCAACGCGAATGACGCCGATCAAACGAGGCCGCCCGAGGCGCCCGGATCGGCCAAGAACGGAATCCTCCATGACCGCTCCCCTCGCCGCCGTTCCGGCGGCCGAAGCCGTTAAGAAGCCGCCCCGGACCGGGGGCGAGAAGCCGTCTCTGGTCGGCCTCTCGCGCGCCGGCATCGGCGCCGAACTCGCCGCGATCGGCGTCGAGCCGAAGCAGATCCGCATGCGCACTGCGCAGATCTGGAACTGGATCTATGCGCGCGGTGTCACCGATTTCGTCGACATGCTCAATGTCTCCAAGGACATGCGCGCAACGCTCGAGGGTGCCTTCACGTTGGCGCGGCCCGAGATCGTCGCCGAGCAGGTGTCGGAAGACGGTACCCGCAAATGGCTGATGCGCTTTCCCCCGCGCGGCGCCGGCCGCCCGGTGGAGATCGAGACGGTCTATATCCCCGAGATCGGCCGCGGCACGCTCTGCGTTTCTTCCCAGGTCGGCTGCACGCTCACTTGCTCCTTCTGCCATACCGGCACGCAGAAGCTGGTCCGCAACCTGACCGCCGAGGAGATCGTCGGCCAGATCCTCGTTGCGCGCGACCGCCTCGGCGATTTTCCCGACAAGTCGACGCCGGTCGGCGCGGCTGTGCCCTCCGAAGGCCGGCTCGTTTCCAACATCGTCATGATGGGCATGGGCGAGCCGCTCTATAATTTCGACAATGTGAAGGAGGCGCTGCTCATCGCCTCGGACGGCGAGGGGCTGTCGCTCTCCAAGCGGCGCATCACGCTTTCGACCTCGGGCGTCGTGCCGATGATCCCGCGCGCCGGCGAGGAGATCGGCTCGATGCTGGCGATCTCGCTGCATGCGGTGCGCGACGACCTCCGCGACATCCTCGTGCCGCTCAACAAGAAATACCCGATCGCCGAGCTGCTCGACGCCTGCCGCGCCTATCCGGGGCTCTCCAACGCCCGCCGCATTACCTTCGAATATGTGATGCTGAAGGACATCAACGACAGCGCCGCCGATGCGCGCGAGCTCGTCCGCCTGCTGCGCGGCATTCCGGCCAAGATCAACCTGATCCCGTTCAATCCTTGGCCCGGCGTCAACTACCAGTGCTCGGACTGGGAGACGATCGAGGCCTTCTCCGACATCGTCAACCGCGCCGGCTATGCCTCGCCGATCCGCACGCCGCGCGGCCGCGACATCCTCGCCGCCTGCGGCCAGCTGAAGAGCGAAAGCGAGCGCATGCGCGCCCGCGAGCGCCTCGCGCTCGAGGCGATGATGGCAGACAGCGAAGACTGAGCGGCGCGGCGCCTGTCAGGCTGCTTGGCGGCGCAGCCGTGCACCGTCGCGGGCCGGCGGCAGGCCGAACATCCGCACATAGTCGCGGCTGAACTGCGACGGGCTTTCGTAGCCCACCGCATAGGCCGCGGATTCGGCGCGCGCGGCGGTGCCCATGATGAGCCGCCGCGCCTCGATGAGCCGCAGCCGCTTCTGATATTGCAGCGGCGTCATGCCGGTCAGCGCCTTGAACTGGCGATGGAAGGCCGACGCGCTGAGCTGCGCGACCTCGGCCAGATCGGCGATCCGCACCGTCTCGCGAAAGCGCTCGCGCAGCATATGCAGCGCCGCGATCAGGCGGCCCGGACGGCTGCCGGCGACGGCGAGGCGGGCGACGGACCCGCCCTCGGGCCCGGCCAGCAGCCAGTAGCAGATCTCGCGCATCAGAGGCGGCAGCAGCAGAGCGGCGGCCTCCGGCGTCGCCGCGAGGCGCAGGGCGCGCAGCATGCAGTCCGACAGCGGCTCGTCGATCTCGATCACGGCGAGGCCGAGGCTCGCTTCGGCGACGACGGGCGGCGTCGCCATCTGCTCGATCACCTCGCGCAGGATGGCGAGGTCGAGTTCGAGCACCACGCCGAGGAAGGGCTTTTCCGGGCTCGCTTCGACCACGCAGCCGGTCGCAGGAATGTCGAGGCTGACGAGCAGCGCCTGACCGGCGCCGTAATGCAGCCGGACATCGCCCGCCTCGCTCCATTTCGCGCCCTGCACGACGACGCAGAGCGCCGGGCGATGGATGACATGCGAGGGCGGCTTCTCATGGTCGTTGCGGAGCACGAAGAGACCGTCGATCCCGCTCGGAAACGGTCCCTCGCCCGGCCTATCACCAGCAAAGCGGGTCACCGCCTCGATCAGCGCGCTCGAAACCACGATCCGCCTCGCTTCCGTTGATCGCCAGACATAGGAGGGCCGGCGGGATCGGGCAAGAACAGCACGCGTCCGAAGAAGCAGGATCGGGCAAGAAGGAGGGGAGTTCCGGCATTAAGCCGCGGTCGCAGGCCGATTAGCTTTGGGCCATCCCCCCAGCCCGAAAGGCAGTCCCCATGACCGAGCAATCGAACAACCACGCTCCCACGATCGCCATCGTCACCGGCGGCAGCCGCGGCCTCGGCCGCAGCACCGTCCTCGCGCTCGCCGAGCGCGGCGTCTCCTCGATCTTCACCTACCGCGCCGCGCGCGACGAGGCCGAGGCGACCGTCGCGGCCGTGGAGGCGAAGGGCGCCCGCGCCATCGCTCTTCCGCTCGATACCGGCGACATCAGTTCCTTCCCGGCCTTCGTCGCCGCGGTGCGCGAAGCGTTGGCCAGCCTCGGCAGCGACGGTTTCGATATCCTCGTCAACAATGCCGGCACCGCGCATCACCGGCCCATCGCCGAAACGACGGAGGCCGAGTTCGACGCGCTCTATGGCGTGCATCTCAAGGGTGTCTTTTTCTTGACGCAGGCGCTGCTGCCGCTGCTTCGCGACGGCGGGCGGATCATCAACATTTCGTCCGGCCTGACCCGCTTCACCTTTGCCGGCAGCGCGTCCTACGCCGCCATGAAGGGCGCCGTCGAAGTGCTGACGCGCTATCTCGCCAAGGAACTCGGGGCGCGCGGCATCACGGCGAACACCGTGGCGCCGGGCGCCATCGAGACGGATTTCAGCGACGGCATGGTGCGCGACAACCCCGAGGTGAACCGCATGGTGGCGGGAGCGACCGCGCTCGGACGCGTCGGGCTTCCCGAGGATATCGGCCCGATGATCGCCGCGCTCACCTCGGATGCCAACCGCTGGGTGAACGGCCAGCGCATCGAGGTCTCGGGCGGCATGCAGCTTTGAGCTTGGCCCCCGCTCAGCGCGGGGCACGCTTCGCCAGGATGCGCTGCAGCGTGCGGCGGTGCAGGTTGAGGCGGCGGGCGGTTTCCGAGACGTTGCGCTCGCAGAGCTCGTAAACCCGCTGGATATGTTCCCAGCGCACACGGTCGGCCGACATCGGATTGTCGGGCGGCACGGCCTTCTCGGTCGGGTCGCGGGTCAGCGCCTGGAACACCTCGTCGGCATCGGCGGGCTTGGCGAGGTAATCGACCGCGCCGAGCTTCACCGCGGTGACGGCGGTCGCGATATTGCCGTAGCCGGTCAACACGACCATGCGCGATTCCGGCCGCCGCTTGCGGATCAGTTCGATCACGTCGAGCCCGTTGCCGTCCTCGAGCCGCATGTCGACGACCGCATAGGCCGGCGGCTTCTGGTCGACCTTGCGCATGCCTTCGGCGACGCTGTCGGCGGTCTCGACCAGGAAGCCGCGCGTCTCCATCGCCCGCGCGAGCCGCTGCAGGAACGCCTTGTCGTCGTCGACGATGATGAGAGTGGTGTCTGTGCCGGCCAGCCCGGCGCTGTCGATGTCCGTCATCGGATCCTGCCTCGGCCCCCCAGTCTTTCGTTGTTCCTCTTGACGCCGGTTATAGGAAGCGCGGGGCGATCCGCCAAGGGCAGCGCGGTTTTCGTACCATAGACGGCGAATGTCACTCCGCCGCCACGGCGCGCCCGCCGCGCCCTCCCAGCACCTTCGCTGCCTCGTCGCGGCGCGGCGGCTCGCGGTCCATGGCGTCGCGCGGCCAGTCGATGCGCACGATCGCGCCATGGGCGGGCGACAGCCGGTTGGACAGCTCGACCCGCGCCTGCGAGCGCTCGAGCAGCGTCTTGGCGATGAAGAAGCCGAGCCCGAGCCCGCCTGCGCTCTCGTCGGCGGCGCCGTCGGCCGGCGCGCGGGTCGTCACATAAGGCTCGCCGATATGATCGATGACGTCGGCGGCGAAGCCCGGCCCGTCATCGGCGATGACCAGGGAGACGCTGTCCTCGGTCCAGACCGCGGTGATCTCGACCTTCGATTCGGCGAAGTCGACGGCGTTTTCGAGGAGGTTGCCGACGCCATACATGACGGCCGGGTTGCGCCGCCCGACCGGCTCCGGCCCGCCGCGCCCGTTGAGCTTGACGTCGATCTCGACGCCCGTCCCTTGGTGCGGTTCCACGACCTCGGCGATGAGATGGCTGATCGGCAGGCGGTCGAGATGCTGGTCGGTCTGCGTGGCGAGCGAGGTCAATTTGCCGAGAATGTCGCGGCAGCGCTGGGCCTGGCTGCGCAGCAGCGCGACATCCTCGGCATAGGGGCTGCCTTCGGGGAGTTCGCGCTGCAGTTCCTTCGTCACCAGCGTGATCGTGGCGAGCGGCGTGCCGAGCTCGTGCGCGGCGGCCGCGGCGAGCCCGTCGAGCGCCGAGAGATGCTGCTCGCGCGCGAGCACCAGCTCGGTCGCGGTCAGCGCCTCGGCGAGCTGCCGCGATTCGAGCGCGACGCGGAAGGCATAGTTGCCCATGAAGAAGACGCCGGAGACGAGCGCCACCCAGACGCCGGCGACATAGGTGAGCGGCAGGTCGACCGGCTCCCCCGACCAGGGCAGCGGCAGGTGAACAATCGCCAGCGCGCTGACGGCGACGAGCACCAGCGCGCCGAGCGCCGTGGTCAGGCGCGGATCGAGCGTCGTCGCCGAGACCATCACCGGCACGATGAGCAGGATCGAGAACGGGTTCTGCAGCCCGCCGGTCAGATAGAGCAGCGCCGAGAGCTGCAGCACGTCATAGCCGAGCAGGAGCGCCGCCGTGCTGCCGCGAAGGCGCAGGCTGGACGGATAGCGGATCTTCAGGAAGAGGTTGAGCCAGGCCGAGAGCGCGATCGCGCCGAGGCAAAGGCCGAGCGGCATCGGGAAGCCGAGCCAGTAATGCACGACCACGACGGTGGCCGTCTGCCCCGCCACGGCGAGCCAGCGCAGGCGCACCAGGGTATCGAGCTTCAGCCGCGGTCGGTTGGCGTTGCGCGACGGCCGGCTCTCTTCCGCCATGATGACTCCTTCGGCGTTTTCCTCCCGATCCGGGGCCGATCATAGCATGGCGGTTCCAGCGGCGGCTTGCGCGGCGAACAAAATCGTCCTTACATATTGCGGTGCAAACAGCCGGCCCCGCCTTCTGCCCGACGGTTCCCATGGCCGACTTCCAGCTTCCGCAGCTGGGCAGACGGACGGCCGTATGACGCCCTTCTCCTATTACCAGCTCTACGAGTTCCATCACGCCGCTGTGGCGCCGCTGCGCGCGGCCGCCGACGCCATGAAGCTGGCGCTCGCGAGCCCGCTCAACCCGTTCGGCCAGACGCCGCTCGGGAAGAACTGGTCGGCCGGGCTCGAACTCTTCGAGCGCGTGACGCGCCGTTACGGCAAGCCGGCCTTCGGCTTGCCGACGACGCTGGTCAGCGGCACCCGCGTGCCGGTCACCGAGCGCATCGTCTGGCAGCGGCCCTTCTGCAATCTCATCCATTTCGCGCGGGCGCTCGCCCGGCCGCGCAACGACCCGAAGCTTCTCATTGTCGCGCCGATGTCGGGCCATTATGCGACGCTGCTGCGCGGCACGGTCGAGGCCATGCTGCCGAAGCACGAGGTCTACATCACCGACTGGATCGACGCCCGCGCGGTGCCGCTCTCGGACGGCCGTTTCGATCTCGACGACTATATCGACTACCTGATCTCGATGCTGCATGCGTTGGGCGGCGAGACGCATGTCGTCGCCGTCTGCCAGCCGGCGGTGCCGGTGCTCGCGGCGGTCTCGGTCATGGAGGCGAAGGGCGACCCCTATGCCCCGCGCACCATGACGCTGATGGGCGGCCCGATCGACACACGCATCAACCCAACTGCGGTCAACAAGCTCGCCGAGGGCAAGGATATCGACTGGTTCCGCGACAATGTCGTGATGAAGGTGCCCTTCCCGCATCCCGGCTTCATGCGCGACGTCTATCCGGGCTTCCTGCAGCTCTCCGGCTTCATGTCGATGAATCTCGACCGCCATGTGACGGCGCACAAGGAGTTCTTCGGCCATCTCGTCGCCGGCGACGGCGACAGCCAGACCAAGCATCGCGACTTCTACGACGAGTATCTCGCCGTCATGGATCTGACGGCGGAGTTCTATCTCCAGACCGTCGACACGGTGTTCATCCGCCATGCGCTGCCGACCGGCACCATGATGCATCGCGACGTGCCGGTCGATCCGTCGGCGATCCGCAATGTGGCGCTCCTGACCGTCGAGGGCGAGAACGACGACATTTCCGGCGTCGGGCAGACCGAGGCGGCGCAGCGGCTCTGCGCGAACATCCCGGACGACATGCGCGCCCATTACGTGCAGCCGAAGGTCGGCCATTACGGCGTCTTCAATGGCTCACGCTTCCGCGCCGAGATCGCGCCGCGCATCGGCGACTTCATCCTGACCCATAATCGCCCGCGCCATGCGCCGGCCAATGTCGCAGCCAAGCCGGCGAAGCCGGCCGCCGCGCGCGCCGCCGATACGCTCGAGGCGATCGTCCTTTCGGCGCCGAAAGGCGCGGCGGACGATCTGAAGGCGATCGCCGGCGTCGGCCCGAAGCTCGAGCAGACGCTGAACGCGATCGGCATCTTCCATTTCTGGCAACTGGCCGGGCTGACGGCGGCGCAGGTCGAGGAACTCGACGGGCGGCTTGCCTTCAAGGGCCGCATCGCACGCGACCGCTGGGTCGAGCAGGCGGTGGACCTCGCGAAGGAGAGCGCCGCTTCCTGACCCGCGGCCTCAGGCCTGCGTCGAGGTGATGGCATCCCAGCCGAGCATGGCGCTCCGCGCGACGCCGGCGAGCGTCTCCATGTCGGCGCCGTCGCGCGCCTCGATCGACATGCCCTTGATGACGGTCGCGAAATAGGCGGTGACCCGGTCGAGATCGAGGCCGGGGGGCAATTCGCCATCGGCGATGCCGCGCGCGAGGCGCGCCCGGATGCGGGCGCCCATGTCGCGCCGGCGGTCGCAGAGATAGGCCTGCGCCGCGTCGGTCTCGGGACCGCCATTGGTGGCGCCGAGCATCAGGAAGCAGCCGGAGGGCTTGTCGGGCCGCATGCAGGAGCGGGCGCTCGCCATCAGCATCGCCGCGATCGAATCGCGGGTCGAGAGATCGCCCTCGAGCATTGTGAGCGTGCAGCCGTCGTCGGTGGCGGCATAGAGGCCGACGGCTTCCTTGAACAGCTCCTCCTTGGAACCGAAGGCGGCATAGAGGCTCGGCGGGTTGATGCCCATCGCCTCGGTCAGCTCCGCCATCGACGCCCCGGCATAGCCGCGCGCCCAGAACACCTCCATCGCCTTTTCCAGCGCCGCTGCGCGGTCGAAACCGCGCGGCCTGCCGCGCGCACCCATGGCCACCATCCTTGAGACCGGCCCCGGCGAGGCCGTCAGCTATTTCTGTATCGATCACTAAATTAAACGCTTGACGGGCGGAATCAAGGACCTATTATTTCCGTAGCGATCCCTACAAAACGGGATCGGCGGTGGCGGCCGGCCGCCGTCGCAGCGTGCGGCGCCCTCTCCCGCCGCACGCTTCGCGCCCTTGATCGCCCCCCGCGCCGAGCGGCGGGCTCCGACAGTTCGGAAAGACATGCCATGACCGACGCATCCCCCGATGCGGCGCGGAAGAAGTCGCTCGTTCTCGCGGCCATCTTCCTCGTCGCCGTTACCATTCCCATCTCCTTCACCGGCCCGGCGGTTGCCATTCCGGCCATCGGCGCCGATCTCGGCGGCAGCGTCGCCGCGCTGACCTGGATCGTCTCGGGCTTCATGCTCGCCGTCGGCTCCAGCGTCATGCTGGGCGGGGCGCTGGCCGACCAGTATGGCCGCAAGCGCATGTTCAAGATCGGCATGGCGGGCTTCACGCTCGCCTCGCTCGCCATCGGCTTCGCGCCGAGCGTGCTCGTTCTCGATCTCCTGCGCGGTGTGCAGGGCGTCTCGGGCGCCATCGCGCTCTCGGCCGGATTCGCCGCGCTGGCGCAGGAATTCGAGGGCCCGGCCCGCACGCGGGCGCTCGGCCTGATCGGATCCGGCTTCGGCATCGGCATCGCCTTCGGGCCGATCATCGCCGGCGGCCTCATCGCGACGCTCGGCTGGCGCGCCATCTTCTTCGCCACCGCGGCGGCCGGCGTGCTCATCCTCGCGGTCGGAGCGCCGCGGCTCTCCGAGACGCGCGATCCGGACGCGACGCGGATCGACGCCCTCGGCGCCGCGAGCTTCACCGCCATGCTGGTCTCGCTGATCTTCGCCATCAGCGAAGGGCCGTCCTTCGGCTGGGATCATCCGCTGGTGATCGCGCTGTTCGCGGCGGCCGCCGTCCTCTTCGTCGCCTTCGTCACCATCGAGCGCCTCGTCACGCGGCCCATGCTCGACCTGTCGCTCTTCACCTATGCCCGCTTCGTCGGCATCCAGGCATTGCCCGTCGCCGTCGCATATTCCTTCGTCGTGCCGCTCTTCCTGCTGCCGATCCGCTTCGTGCGGGTCGAGGGCATGAGCGAATTGCAGGCCGGGCTGATGCTGCTGCCGCTCTCGGCGCCGATCGCGATCGTGCCCTTCCTGGCGGCCCATCTCGCCCGCCGCATTCCGGCCGGCCTTCTCGCCTCGGGCGGGCTGCTCGTCTCGTCGGCGGGCATCGTCTGGCTGGCGGCGATCCCGCCCGGCGCCTCGCCGCTCGCCTTCATGGCGCCGCTGGCGCTGGCCGGCATCGGCGCCGGCATTCCCTGGGGCCTGATGGACGATCTCGCGATCTCTGTCGTTCCCAAGGAGCGCGCCGGCATGGCGACCGGCATCTTCGGCACCATGCGTGTCGCCGGCGAGACGGTGGCGATCGCCGTGGTCGGCGCCGTACTCGCGGCCTTCGTCGCCAGCGCGCTGCCGGGCGGGGCCGGGGCGGCGATGGACCAGCTGGCGCTTGCGGTGGCCAGTGGCTCCTTCGACGAGGCAGCCCGCATGGCACCGAGCCTCCCGGCAGGCGCCTTCGCCGCCGCCTATGGCACGGCCTTCCGCCTCACCATGCTGATCGCCGGCGGCATCACCTTCGCGGCGGCGGTGGTGACCTTCGTTGCGCTGGTGCCGCGGCCGGCCCGGCGCCGGCGGCGCGGTGCGCGGATGCTGGAGATCGAGGCGTGAGCGCAGCCGCGCCGGCGGCGTGAAACCGGAATCGGACGGCCCCGCCCTGGCGGCTGTCCGATTTTGCTTGAACGGGGGGCATCGCCTTCCCACTTCCGTTTTCGTTGGGGATTACGGAAGGAAGGATCCATGACCAACACACAGGCCCTGCGTCCGGGCTGGACGCCGCTCACCATCGCGCTGATGGTCCTCGGCTTCGTCGTGTTCTGGCCGCTCGGTCTCGCCATGCTCGCCTACATCATCTGGGGCGACCGGATTCCCGAGTTCCGCCGCAGCGCGGCGGGCGTACGCGACGACTTTCGCCGCTCGTTCGGCGGCTGCGGGTCGCGCCGCTACGAACAGCGCAGCTGGCAGAGTGGCAACTCGGCCTTCGACGCCTATCGTGACGCCGAGCTGAAGCGTCTCGAGGAAGAGCGCCGCCGCCTCGACGAGGAGCGCGCGGAGTTCGAGACCTTCGTGCAGAACCTGCGTCGCGCCCGCGACCAGGAGGAGTTCGATCGCTTCAAGACCGATCGTGACCGCGCCCGCAAGCCGCAGACCGGCCAGGGTGGCGGCAATGACGGCCCGGTGATCGATCTCTGATCCGGTACGGACGGCAGTGATGTGGGCCGGGCAGCGATGCCCGGCCTTTTTCATGCGAACATGCCGTCAGGCGAATCGGGCGGAAACGAAGGAGCAGCATGGGATTCTTCTCGCGCCAGCCGCCGCGTCCCAGACCCGCCGCCCTGCGCCCCGATCATGTCATGCTCGCGATCGAGGGCGAAGCTGTGCGCGTCGCACTCAACTGGAGCCCCCGGGCGAGCCGCTACACCCTGCGCCTCGCCGGTTCGGTGCGCGAGCCGGTGATGACCATCCCGCCGCGCGGCAGCCTCGCAGAGGCGCAGCGCTTCCTGGAGCGCCATCGCGGCTGGCTGAAGGCGCGGCTCGATGCGTTGCCCCTGGCGCAGCCACTCGCCGATGGCGGGCAGGTTCCCCTGCGCGGCGAACTCCTCACGATCCGCCATGCCGGCGGCCGCGGCCTTGTCCATGTCGAGGGAGAGGGCACCGAGGCGGCGCTCGTCGTGCCCGGCGATGCCAGTCATCTCCAGCGCCGCGTGATCGATTTCCTGAAGCGCGAGGCGCGCGCCGATTTCGAGGCGGCGACTGCGCGGCACGCCGCAGCGCTCGGCGTGCGCGTCAAGGCGGTGCGGCTCGGCGACCCGGCCAGCCGCTGGGGCTCGTGCTCGACGACGGGCACGATCTCCTATTCCTGGCGCGTCGTCATGGCGCCGCCTTCGGTGCTCGACTATCTGGTGGCGCATGAGGTCGCGCATCTCCGCGAGATGAACCACTCGCCGCGCTTCTGGAAGCTGGTGCGCGCGCTTTGCCCCGGCATGGACGCCGCCAAGGCCTGGCTCAACCGAAACGGCGCCGGTCTCCATGCGATCGGCGCGGGGGATTCCTAGGTCGGGAAGATCCGCCAGCGCTGCGGCCGGAAGCCGACCAGCGTGCCGAGCGGCTGCTCGTCGCCGACCTCGACATCGATCTCGGCGCGCAGATGCTCTGGCCCGACCTGAAGCTCCAGCCGCCGCCGCCCGCCATGGCGCCGCGTCGCGACGATGCGGCCGCGGATCGCCGGGGCGTCGTCCTCGACCAGCGTCACGTCATGCGGCCGGAAGCCGAGCACCGCCTGGCGGCGCTCCGTTTCATTCACCTCGAGCCCGGTCGGTTCGCCACCGAATGTCACTGCGCCGTTCTCGATCACCACCGGCAGCAGCGAGGATTCGCCGATGAAGGAGAAGACGAACGGGGTCGCCGGCCGGTCATAGATGTCGTCGGCCGAGCCGACCTGCTCGATCCTGCCCTTCGACATGACGACGACGCGGTCGGCGAGTTCGAGCGCCTCTTCCTGGTCATGGGTGACGAAGAAGGTCGTGTGGCCCGTCCGGTCATGGATCTCGCGCAGCCAGCGGCGGAGATCCTTGCGGACCTGCGCGTCGAGTGCGCCGAACGGCTCGTCGAGAAGGAGCAGCCGCGGCTCGATGGCGAGCGCGCGGGCGAGCGCGACGCGCTGCCGCTGGCCGCCCGAAAGCTGCGTCGGATAGCGCTTCTCGAGCCCGGTGAGTTGCACGAGATCGAGGAGATGCAGCACGCGGCGGCGGATCTCGGCCTTCGTCGGCCGCGATGCGCGCGGCCGCACGCTGAGGCCGAAGGCGATGTTGTCGAACACCGTCATATGTCGGAACAGCGCATAGTGCTGGAAGACGAAGCCGATATTGCGGTCCTGAACCGGCAGCCCGAGCGCGTCCTCGCCGCCGAAGAGCACGCGGCCGGCCGAGGGCGCCTCCAGCCCGGCGAGAATGCGCAGCAGCGTCGTCTTGCCCGAGCCGGATGGGCCGAGCAGCGCCACCAGTTCCCCGGCGCGCACGTCGAGCGACACGCCGAACAGCGCCGGCGAATCACCGAAATCCTTGGCGACGGCGTCGATGGTTACATCCACCGGCGCGCCGAGGGCGATCGACGTCTCCGCTTCGAGCGGGGTGAGCGCGTTCATGGATGTCACCTCAGTGGCGGCGGGTGGCGGCGATCTCGTCGGCATAGCGCCATTCCAGGATCGACTTGACGATGAGGGTCACGAGCGCGAGCAGCGCCAGCAGCGAGGCGACCGCGAAGGCCGCGCGGTACATGTATTCGTTGTACAGGATCTCGACCTGCAGCGGCATGGTGTTGGTCTTGCCGCGGATATGGCCGGAAACGACCGACACCGCGCCGAACTCGCCCATCGCGCGAGCATTGCAGAGCAGGACGCCATAGAGCAGCGCCCATTTGACGTTGGGCAGCGTCACGCGGAAGAAGGTCTGCCAGCCGCTGGCGCCGAGCGAGAGCGCCGCCTCCTCGTCCTGCGTTCCCTGCGCCTGCATGATCGGGATCAGCTCGCGGGCGACGAAGGGAAAGGTGACGAAGATGGTCGCCAGCACGATACCCGGCACCGCGAAGATGACCTTGATGCCGTGCTCGGCGAGCAGCGGCCCGAGATAGCCCTGCGCGCCGAACATCAGCACATAGATGAGGCCGGAGGTGACGGGCGAGACCGAGAAGGGCAGGTCGATGAGCGTGATCAAGAGGCTCTTGCCGCGGAACTCGAACTTGGCGATCGCCCAGGAGGCCGCGAGGCCGAAGACGAGATTGGCCGGCACCGAGATGGCCGCGACGAGGAGCGTCAGCTGGATGGCGCTCGCGGTCTCCCGGCCGCCGAGCGCCTTGACGAAGCCACCGAAGCCGGCGCTCAGCGCCTCGTAGAACACGCTGACCAGCGGCAGCACCAGGAAGAGGCCGAGAAAGGCGAGCGCCACGACCGTGAGCAGCACGCGCACGACGGGCGTTTCGGTCGCCGCCGGCTGGAAGCGGGCGGCATGGTGCGGCGCGGGGGCGGCGAAATCGGTCATCCGAGCCTCCGGCGGCTCCAGGCCTGGATCAGGTTGATGGCGAAGAGCAGGATGAAGGAGATGATCAGCATGATCGTCGCGACGCCGGTCGCCGCCGCATAGTTGAACTCGGTGAGGCGGATGACGATCAGGAGCGGCGCGATCTCCGAGACATAGGGGATGTTGCCGGCGATGAAGATGACCGAGCCGTATTCGCCGACCGCGCGGGCGAAGGCGAGCGCGAAACCGGTGAGGAGCGCCGGCACCAGCGTCGGCAGCACGACGCGGCGCACCGTGGTCCAGCGCCGGGCGCCGAGCGTCGCGGCCATCTCCTCGATCTCGCGGTCGAGATCGGCGAGCACCGGCTCGACCGTGCGCACGATGAACGGGATGCCGATGAAGACCAGCGCGATGAAGATGCCGATCGGCGTATAGGCGATCTTGAAACCGAGCATCGTCGCATATTGCCCGACCCAGCCGTTCGGCGCGTAGAGGGCGGTGAGCGCGATGCCGGCGACCGCGGTCGGCAGGGCGAAGGGCAGGTCGACGACGGCGTCGATGATGCGCTTGCCGGTAAAATCGTAGCGAACCAGCACCCAGGCGACGACGAGCCCGAACACGGCATTGACCAGTGCGGCGATCGCCGAGACGCCGAAGGAGAGGCGCAAAGCGGCGAGCGTGCGCGGGTCGAGCGCGATCGCCATGAAGTCGGCCCAGCCGAGGCTCGCTGCGCGCACCACGAGACCGGCGAGCGGAATCAGGACGATCAGCGACAGATAGGCGAGCGTGAAGCCGAGCGTCAGTCCGAAACCCGGAATGACGCCCGGCCGGCGGCCGAGGACGAGCGGCTGAGCCATTGCGCCCCTTATTGGCCCGGCTTGTAGATCTGGTCGAAGACGCCGCCATCGGCGAAGTGCACCGGCTGCACCTTGGCCCAGCCGCCGAACAGCGGATCGTCGATGGTGACGAGCTTCAGTTCGGCGAAGCGCTTCAGGTCCTCCGGATCGGCCGCTTCCGGCTTCACCGGGCGATAGTAGTGGTGCGCGATGATCTTCTGCGCGGCGTCGCTGTAGAGATAGTCGAGATAGGCCTGTGCCACCGCCGTGGTGCCCTTGGCGTCGGCATTGGCCTTGACGAGCGCCACCGGCGGCTCTGCCTTCACCGAGATCGACGGCGTCACGACCTCGAACTGGTCGGGTCCGAGCTCGTTCAAGGCGAGGAAGGCTTCGTTCTCCCAGGCGAGCAGCACGTCGCCGATGCCGCGCTGGGCGAAGGTCGTCGTCGAGCCGCGGGCGCCGGAATCCAGCACCGGGACGTTCTTGTAAAGCTTGCCGACGAAGTCGCGGATCTTGGCTTCGTCGCCGCCGAACGCGTCGTTGGCATAGGCCCAGGCGGCGAGATAGTTCCAGCGCGCGCCGCCCGAGGTCTTCGGATTGGGCGTGATCACCTGGACGCCGTCCTTCACGAGGTCGTTCCAGTCCTTGATGCCCTTCGGATTGCCCTTGCGCACCAGGAAGACGATCGTCGACGTGTAGGGGGTCGAATTGTCGGGGAGGAGCGTCGCCCAGTTCTTCGGGAGCTTGTCTGTCTTGGCGGCGATGGCGTCGATGTCGGCGGCGAGCGCCAGCGTCACGACATCGGCGTCGAGACCGTCGATCACCGCGCGGGCCTGCGCGCCAGAGCCGCCATGCGACTGCTCGACGGTGACGGTCTCGCCGGTCTTCTCCTTCCAGTAGGCGGAGAAGGCCTCGTCATAGGCCTTGTAGAGCTCGCGGGTCGGATCGTAGCTGACATTGAGCAGCGTCGTATCCGCGAAGGCCGGGACGGCGGCCATCGAAGCCGCAGCGGCAAGGAAGGCGGCCCCGGCGAGGCCGCGGATCGGGCGCATGGCGAAGGTCGTGAAGGACACCATCGGAGGCTCCCCATCGAGAGATGATGGCCTATCTCGACATAGGAACTCGACAAATTCAAACCAACGGAGGCGTCTTGCACACCCGCGGAATGGAAAATCGTTCCTAGAATGTGGCCTCGGCTGAAACCGGGTCTGGTTCGTCGAGGAGCGGCGTCTCTTCGCGGAGGGCATCGGCAAGGGTGGTCGCGTCGAAGAGAAGGAGCTGCGCCGCATAGGGCCCGGCGAACAGCCGGCGGACGCCGCAGGTCGCTTCGTCCTCGCAATCGGCGCAGCGCTGATAAGCCGTGCGCGAGATGCAGCCGAGCGGCGCGATCGGCCCGTCGATGGCGCGGAGAACCTGGCCGATGGTGATCTCGGCGGGCGACTTGATCAGCACATAGCCGCCGGCCCGGCCGCGCCGGCTGGCGATCATGCCGCGATGTTTGAGATCGAGCAGGATATGCTCGAGGAACTTGCGCGGCACGCCGGCCTGGCGGGCGATGTCGTCGATCTGGACCGTCTCGCCCTTCTCCTGGCGCGCCAGATGCAGCAGCGCCTTGAACGCATATTTGGCTTTCTGGGAGATCATGCGGCGTTCCGCCTGCGGGCTCGGGAAACAATCGTCTTAGCGGATGGCGCCGGCGAATCAAACGGCGCGCGGCGCTTGTTGACGCGCTGGCTCGCCCCGCCGATCATCCGCGCCTCGCAACGAAGGGCCGGGCAATCAACGCGCCGGCGCCGACAGGAGGAACGACCCACATGCTGCGCGGCATCGATCCGATCATCGGACCCGAACTCATCCATGCGCTCCGCGCCATGGGCCATGGCGACGAGATCACCATCGTCGACGCCAATTTCCCCGCCGTCGCCATGGCGAAGCGGCTGATCCGCATGGACGGCCACGACGCAGTCCGCGTCGCAGACGCCGTGCTCTCGCTGATGCCGCTCGACCGCTTCGCGCCCGACGAGACGGCGATCCGCATGGAGGTCGTCGGCGATCCCGACGCTGTGCCGCCGGTCTGCGCCCTTTTCCAGGATGTCATCGACCGCCGCGACCCCGGCTACAAGCTGCAGAAGCTGGAGCGCTTCGCCTTCTATGAGCGCGCCAAGCAGTCCTTCGCCATCATCGCCACCGGCGAGCGCCGCCTGTACGGCAATGTCATCCTCAAGATGGGCGTCATCGATCCGTAAGGCGGGTCGATGGGGCCTCCGGGCTCCCCTCTCCCGCCCGCGGGGGAGGGTCAGGGTGAGGGACTTCCTTCCTGCGGAGCGATTGCGCCGCCATCCGTCGGCTGGCCCGTTTCCGGCGCGGGCGTCGGCAGCGTGATGGCGGTGCAGGTCATCGCCATGCCACGCACGCGGTCCATGTCGGCCGGCGTCAGCGCGTTGTCGAGCATCGGCTTCATCAGCCCGGCCTTGTCCATGTCCTCGAACATGCAGCGGCAATAGGCGTGGCAGCCGACCTCGTCGGCCCGCGCCGCGACGCAGCGATCGACGCAGTCCGCCCGCGCGCCGTCGACCGCCGCATTGGGCACGACGAACTGCGCAACCAGGAACAGCGCGCCGAAGATGATCGGCTGGTGGACGAGGTAGACGGCGAGGCTGTGGCGGCCGGCCAGGGCCAGGACCCGGCCGGGCCATGCTTTCGGCTGCCAGAGCGTCGCGAGGCGACGGTCGAGCCCGCTCGATACCGCGAAGCGTCCGGCCGCGACGCCGGCGAGCACAGCCGCCGTCCACGGGAAGACCGGCACATAGTCGAAGGAATTGTGCGGAAAGGGCGCGAGGCCGGTCCACCAGAGCGCCGGAATGTCGAAGATGTCCGAACGGAACACCTGCGGCAAAGCGACGACGAGCCCGGCGACCATCAGCGTCAAGAGCGGCGGCAGGCGCAGGAAGGGCAGGGCGATGACGCTCGCCAGCGCGATCTGGTGCAGGATGCCGAAATAGACCCAGCCCTGCGGCATGGCGAAATAGGTCGCGACCGAAACCAGCGCCGCGCCGGCGACGATCATGGCGAGCCGCTTCAGATAGGGCTTCAGGCGGAAGCCGCTCCGCGTCGCGAGCACGAGGCTGACGCCGGCGAGGAACAGGAAGGTGCCGGCGATGACATGCGCATAGATCCGCCAGGGCATGGATCCCGACGGGTCGATGCGCGCGAGATGCAGATAGGCGAGGTCCCAGGCGCCGTGATAGGTCATCATCGCGACGAGCGCGATGCCGCGCCAGGCGTCGATCAGCGCGATGCGCCGCGGCAACGCTGCCTCATTCATGTGCATGCACCTCAGAATGGCAGTTCCCAAGCCGTGCCGACGCCCATAATCTTGTCCCGACGATCAAGATCAAGTCGGGGCCCGTCATGACGTCCATTCCTCTCATCGACCTTGCCGATCCGCGCGGCAGCGAAGCCGTCGCGGAAGCGATCGGCCGGACCTGCGAGGAGACCGGCTTCTTCCTGATCACCGGACACGGCGTCGACCCTGTCGCGCTGGAGCGTGGCTGGAGCGCGGCGCGCGCCTATTTCGACCGTCCGCTCGCGGAGAAGATGACGGCGGCGATGCCCTATCCCGGCTATCCCTATGGCTACAGCCCCGTCAAGGGCGAGACGCTGGCCGCCTCGCTCGGCGATGCCCGCCCCGCCGATTTGAAGGAGACCTTCTCCTTCGGCCCGTCCGCCTTCCGCCGCCTCGACCACAAGCCGGCCGACGACGCCGAGGCCTTCGTGTTCTCGGCAAATCCCTGGCCGCTCGGCGGCGACGATTTCCGCGTCGCGGTCATGGCCTATTATGCCGAGATGTCGGCGCTCGCGGGCCGGCTGATGCGGCTCTTCGCGCGGGCGCTATCGCTGGAAGAGACCTATTTCGACCGCTTCATCGACCGCGAGGCGAGCGCGCTGCGGCTCCTCAATTATCCCGAGGTCGAGACGCCGCCCGAGCCCGGCCAGCTGCGCGCCGGCGCCCATTCCGATTATGGCTCGCTGACGATCCTCCGGCAGGAGGACTCGCCCGGCGGGCTCGAAGTGCTCGGTCTCGACGGCAGCTGGGTCAAGGTGCCGGCGCTGCCCGACAGCTTCGTCATCAATATCGGCGATCTGATGCAGCGCTGGACCAACGACCGCTGGAAGTCGACGCTGCACCGGGTCGCCGTGCCGCCGCCGCAGCCCGG
This sequence comes from Kaistia sp., assembly GCA_963966455.1. GTDB lineage: Bacteria > Pseudomonadota > Alphaproteobacteria > Rhizobiales > Kaistiaceae > Kaistia > Kaistia cartagenensis. Next base: position 29,342 of record CAWZZK010000151.1, read on the forward strand.
CCGCCCGACGCGCCGCCAGTCGATCGCCTTCTTCCACCAGCCGAACTGGGACGCCGCGATCACCTGCATCCCGACCTGCCTCGCGGACGGCGAGACGGCGAAATATCCCTCCGTCGGCTCGGGCGAATATCTCGCCTCGAAGTTCCGCTCCACGGTGGCGAAGGCATGAGCCGTAAGGCCCATTCAAGCTTCCGGCGCGGCGCCGAATGCGCCGCACCCTCTCTGGCGCGTTTGTTGCGTCCCGGCTTTGGGCACCACCGCCCCATGCCTGCTCCAACCTGGTTCCCCTGATCCGATGTCGATCCTCGCAGCGCTCCGCCACGTTACCCGCTACAGCTACGACAAGCCGGTCACGCTCGGGCCCCAGGTCGTCCGCCTGCGCCCGGCGCCGCATTGCCGCACCAAGGTTCCGAGCTATTCGCTGTCGGTGAAGCCGGCCGGCCATTTCATCAACTGGCAGCAGGACCCGCACGGCAACTGGCAGGCGCGGCTTGTCTTTCCGGAGCCGACGACCGAGTTCGAGATCGCCGTCGATCTCGTCGCCGAGCTCGAGGTCTACAACCCGTTCGACTTCTTCGTCGAACCCTATGCCGACAGCTTCCCCTTCACCTATGAGCCGGCGCTGGCCGAGGAGCTCGCCGCCTATCTCGTTCCCGAGCCGGCCGGGCCGCTGCTCACCGATTTCCTCGCGACCATCTCGCGCGAGCCGACGCAGATCGTCGACTTCCTCGTCGAGATCAACCGCCGCCTGCAGCAGGATATCCGCTACCTGATCCGCATGGAGCCGGGCGTGCAGACGCCCGAGGAGACGCTTCGCAACGCCTCCGGCTCGTGCCGCGATTCGGGCTGGCTGCTGGTGCAGGCGCTCCGTCATCTCGGCCTCGCGGCCCGCTTCGTCTCCGGCTATCTGATCCAGCTGAAGCCCGACGTGCCGGCGCTGGACGGCCCGTCGGGCACGGAAGTCGACTTCACCGATCTTCATGCCTGGGCCGAGGTCTATGTGCCCGGCGCCGGCTGGATCGGCCTCGATCCGACGTCCGGCCTCTTCACCGGCGAAGGCCATCTGCCGCTCTGCGCGACGCCGCATTACCGCTCGGCGGCGCCGATCACCGGCGGCTTCTCGGCCCCGCCCGGAACGGAGACGAGCTTCGACTTCGAGATGCGCGTCGACCGCATCGCCGAGCAGCCCCGCGTCACGCTGCCCTTCTCCGACGAGAGCTGGGCGGCGCTCGATGCGCTCGGCCATCAGGTCGATGCCGAGCTCAAGGCCCATGATGTCCGCCTTACCATGGGCGGCGAACCGACCTTCGTCTCGATCGACGACTATCAGGCGGCCGAGTGGAACACCGCTGCCGTGGGGCCGACAAAGCGCCAGCGCGCCGACGACCTCATCCGGAGGCTCAGGAAGCGTTTCGCGCCGGGCGGCTTCCTGCATTACGGCCAGGGGAAGTGGTATCCGGGCGAGAGCCTGCCGCGCTGGACCTTCGCGCTCTACTGGCGCAAGGACGGCAAGCCGATCTGGCAGGACCCCGCGCTGATCGCCGGCGAGGCGCCGCAGGAGAGCGCGACGCCCGAGCATGCGCGCGAATTGCTGGAAGACCTCTCCGAGCGCCTCGGCATTCCAAGCGCCTTCGTCATTCCCGCCTATGAGGACCCGGCGCACTGGATCCTCAAGGAAGCTGAGCTGCCGGAGAATGTGACCGCGGCCGATTCGAAGCTCGAGGATGCCGAGGCCCGCGCCCGCATCGCCCGCGTGTTCGAGCGCGGCCTCGCCAACCCTTCGGGCTATGTGCTGCCGGTGCAGCGCTGGCAGTCCAAGGCGCGGGCGCGGCGGCGCTGGGCGTCGGAGCGCTGGCCGCTGCGCCGCGGCCGCATTTTCCTCGTTCCCGGCGACAGCCCGGTCGGCTTCCGCCTGCCGCTCTCCTCGCTGCCCTATGTGCCGGCCTCGTCCTATCCTTTCATCATCCAGGCCGATCCCGGCTCGATCAATGTGCCGCTGCCCGATCCGGACGAGATCGCGGCGCAGCTCGCCCAGCCCCGCTCGCCGCGCGAGCGCGAGCGGCCCGAGCAGGTCGACCAGTATTTCACCGGCACCGGCGCGGTGCGCACGGCGCTGTCCATCGAGCCGCGCGACGGCCGGCTCTGCGTGTTCATGCCGCCGACCGAGCGGCTCGAGGACTATCTGGAACTCCTCGCCTCGGTCGAGGCCTCGGCCTCCGCGCTCGGCCTCAAGGTGCATGTCGAGGGCTATCCGCCGCCGGTCGATCCGCGCCTCGACGTGATCAAGGTGACGCCCGATCCCGGCGTCATCGAGGTCAACATCCATCCCTCGGCCGACTGGACGCAGTGCGTCGCCACCACGCGCGATCTCTATGAGGACGCCCGCCAGGCGCGGCTCGGCACCGAGAAGTTCATGACAGACGGCCGCCATACCGGCACCGGCGGCGGCAACCATGTCGTGGTCGGCGGCGCCCATCCGGCCGACAGCCCGTTCCTGCGCCGGCCGGACCTTTTGAAGAGCCTCGTCCTCTACTGGCAGCGCCACCCCTCGCTCAGCTACCTGTTCTCGGGCCTCTTCATCGGCCCGACCAGCCAGGCGCCGCGCATCGACGAGGCCCGGCACGACCAGCTCTACGAGCTCGAGATCGCGATGGCCAAGGTGTCGCCGCCCGGCTGGGGCGCGCCGCCGCCGCCCTGGCTGGTCGATCGGCTGTTCCGCAACCTGCTCGTCGACGTCACCGGCAACACCCACCGCGCCGAGATCTGCATCGACAAGCTCTATTCGCCCGACGGTCCGACGGGCCGGCTCGGCCTCGTCGAGTTCCGCTCCTTCGAGATGCCACCCGACTACCGGATGAGCCTCGCGCAGCAATTGCTGCTCCGCGCGCTCATCTCGTGGTTCTGGCGCCAGCCGCAGCAGGGCTCGCTGGTCCGCTGGGGCACGCAGCTGCATGACCGCTTCATGCTGCCGCATTTCGTCTGGGCCGACTTCCTCGATGTGCTCTCTGACCTCAGGAATGCCGGCTATCCCTTCGATCCGGTCTGGTTCGAGGCGCAGCGCGAGTTCCGCTTCCCGTTCTGCGGCGTCGTCGAGCGCCAGGGCGTGCGGCTCGAACTCCGGCAGGCGCTGGAGCCCTGGCATGTGCTCGGCGAAGAGGGCGCAATCGGCGGCACCGTCCGCTATGTCGATTCCTCGGTCGAGCGGCTGCAGGTGAAGGTCGACGGCTTCGATCCGCGCCGCTATGCGGTCGCCTGCAATGGCCGCCGGATGCCGATGACGAGCGCCGGCGTCTCCGGCAGCTTCGTCGCGGGCGTCCGCTACAAGGCCTGGCAGCCCGCCTCGGGCCTGCATCCGACCATTCCGGTGCATGCCCCGCTCGTCTTCGATCTCGTCGACACCTGGTCGGGCCGCTCGCTCGGCGGCTGCGTCTATCACGTCGCCCATCCTGGCGGCCGCAACTACGATACCTTCCCGGTCAATTCCTACGAGGCGGAGGCGCGCCGCCTCGCGCGGTTCGAATCGATCGGCATGACCGGAGGCGCGCTGCTGCCGCCGGTCGAGCCGCCGTCTCAGGAGTTCCCGCTGACGCTGGATCTCCGCCGGCCGGCCGGCATCTGAGGCCGCCATGCCCCCGCGCGGAAGCCTTCGCCGTTCGAGAGCCGTCGCCGAGCGGGCGGCGCGGCTCGTCGGCCATTACCGGCCGCTGCCGGGCGTCGCCGACGAACTGATCGGCTCGGACGGCCGCATCCGCCCGCACTGGCAGCGCTTCGTGCACACGATGGCGGAGCTGGGCGGGCGCGAACTCCAGCACCGCTTCTCGCTCGCCGACCGTCATCTCGCCGAATCGGGCGTGGTGCTGCGCGTCTATGGCGCCGAGAACGGCGACGAGCGGCCCTGGCCGCTCGCCCATGTGCCCTTCCTGATCGCGCCGGAGGAATGGCGGCAGCTCGAGGCGGGGCTCATCCAGCGCGCGCGCCTGCTCGACGCGGTGCTCGGCGATGCCTATGGCGAGGGCCGCCTCGCCGCTGATGGCGCGCTGCCGGCCTCGATCATCGCCGGCAGCCCGGAATTCCTGCGGCCGCTGGTCGGGTCGGAGCCGGTCGGCGGGCATCATCTGCGTATCTATGCCGTCGATGTCGGCCGCGGTCCCGACGGCGACTGGTGGGTCGTCTCCGACCGCACGCAGGCGCCGTCCGGCGCCGGCTATGCGCTGGAGAACCGCATCGCGCTGGCGCAGGCGCTGCCCGACATCTACCGCGCGTTCAATGTCGAGCGGCTGGCCGGCTTCTTCCAGGCCTTCCGTGCCGGCCTCAACGCCCTCAACCGTCATGAGGAGACGCGCGTCGCGCTGCTGACGCCAGGCCCCCTCAACGAGACCTATTTCGAGCACGCCTATCTCGCCCGCTATCTCGGCTTCGTGCTGGTCGAGGGCGAGGACCTGACGGTGCGCGACGATACCGTCTACATGCGCACCATCACCGGGCTGAAGCGCACCGACGTGCTTTTGCGCCGCCTCGACGCCGATTTCGCCGATCCGCTGGAACTGAACCCCGCCTCAAGGCTCGGCGTGCCGGGCCTCGCCGGCGCGGTGCGGCGGCGCAATGTCGTGATCGCCAACGCGCTCGGATCCGGCGTCGTCGAGGCGCGGGCGATGATGGGCTTCCTGCCTGGCCTCGCCGAGCGCATCCTCGGCGAGAAGCTGATCCTGCCGAATGTCGCCACATGGTGGTGCGGCCAGACGCTCGAACGCGACCATGTCGTGGCCGAGTTCGACCGCATGGTGATCGCGCCGGCCCTCGCCCCGACGCTGCCCGGCATCCTCGCGCGCGGACCGGTGCTCGGCGCCAATCTCTCGCCCGAGGACAAGGCCAAGCTGATCGACGCCATCTCGCGCCGCGGCCAGGACTATGTCGGCCAGGAAGCTGTGACGCTTTCGACGACGCCGGTCTGGCGGGGGGAGGGCGAGGATGCGCGGCTGGAGCCGCGGCCTTCGATCCTCCGGCTCTATGTGGCGCAGACGGCGGATGGCTGGAAGGTGATGCCCGGCGGCTTCTGCCGCATCTCGGACCGGGCCGACGCGCGCGCCGTCACGCTGCAGCAGGGCGGCACCTCGGCCGATGTCTGGGTGCTCTCCGATGGCCCGGTCGCCGAGACGACTCTGCTCGCCTCGCCCGACAAGGTGGCGCTGCGTCGGGCGACCTCGACCCTGCCGAGTCGCGCGGCGGAGAATCTCTTCTGGCTCGGCCGCTATGTCGAGCGCACCGAGCAGGCGCTGCGCGTCGTGCGCGCCATCGCCCGCCGGCTGGTCGATGTCGAGGCCGGCAGCGGCGCGGTGTCGCGGCTCGTATCGGTTCTGACCTCGTCCGGCGCGGCCGATTTCGAGAAGGGACCGGCCCAGCCGGCGCGCCTTGCCCTCGCTGCCCTCACCGACCGCGAGAACTTCAACACCGCGCCGCGCCTCGCCGAGGCGTCGCGCCGGGCGGCCTCGGTGATCCGCGACCGGTTGTCGCCCGATGCGTGGCGCGCGGTCGCCGATCTCGAAATCCTGCTCAACCGCCCGCTCGCCGCCCATACCGGCAGCGACATGCACGAACGGGCCAGCGAGGCGCTCCGGATCGTCGCCGCCTTTTCCGGCCTCGCGCAGGAGAACATGGTCCGCCACAATGGCTGGCGCTTCCTCGAAATGGGCCGTCGCATCGATCGCGGACTCGCGGTCGCCCGCGCCGCGCGGCTCTGCGGCCTCGGCACGGGTGGCGCCGAACTCGACGCGCTGCTCGAGATCGCCGACAGCCAGATCACCTATCGCATCCGCTATGTGATGCAGGCGGCCCGCGTGCCGGCGCTCGATCTCGTCCTGCTCGATGCCGGCAATCCGCGCGCGCTCGCCTTCCAGGCCGAGCGGGTGCGCCACTCGCTGTCGAGCCTGCCCGGCCATGCGCCGGCCGGCATCCTCGCCCCGGCCGACCGGCTCGCCTCGCGCCTCGCTTCGGAACTGGAGACCGCCGACGCCGCCGCGCTCGATGCCGACACGATCATCGGCTACGAACAGACGCTGATGCGCATCTCCGACGAGATCGCGCTCGCCTATTTCACCCATCGCCGGCCCGCGCAGCCGGTCGAGGGCGGGGACTAGCCACTCGTGCTTTACGACATCCGTCAGGTGACCGAATACAGCTATGCCTCGCCGGTGCCGTTCGCACGCCAGGTGCTGCGGCTGCTTCCCGTCGATCGGCCGGGCCAACGGGTCGTCGCCTGCGAGCTCTCCATCCGGCCGCAGCCGACCGAGCGTCACGACACGCGCGATTTCTTCGGCAACTGGCTGACGACCGTCGCCTTCTCCTTCCCGCACAGCGAGTTGCGGCTCGAAACGCGCGCCCGCGTGCTGGTCGAGGCGGCGGAGGCGCCGCTGCCGATGCTCACGCCGCCCTTCGAGCTGATCCGCCGCAACGCAGTCGCCGAATCGGATCTCGGCCCGCAGTCGCCCGTGCATTTCCTGTTCCCGAGCCGCCTCATCGCGCTGGACGAGGTGATCGCCGCCTATGTCCGCAAGAGCTTCCCGCCCGGCCGGCCGGTCCTCGACGGCGCCTTCGAACTGACGAAACGGATCAAGGCCGACTTCAAATACGACCCGTCGGCGACCGACGTGACGACGCTGCCCGCCGTCGCCTTCGCGCAGAAGGCCGGCGTCTGCCAGGATTTCGCGCATGTGATGATCGCCGGACTCCGGACGATCGGACTTCCCGCGGCCTACGTCTCCGGCTTCCTGCGCACCGAGCCGCCGCCCGGCCGGCCGCGCCTCGAAGGCGCCGATGCGACCCACGCCTGGGTCGCCGTCTGGTGCGGCCGCGAGACGGGCTGGGTCGGTCTCGACCCGACCAACGGCGTCTTCGCCGCCGAGGATCATGTCGTGCTGGCGGTCGGCCGCGACTATTCCGATGCCGCGCCGGCCGATGGCGTGATCGTCACCTCCGGCGACCACACGCTCGACGTCGCCGTCGATGTCGTGCCGGTGGGCGCATGAGCTGTCGCATGAACCTGGGGCCAGGGGTGCGGCGACCCGACAGGCTGGTATTTCGCGACAGTCCACGGTATCAGGACGGCAGCCATTGCTTCGCTATCCGGCCCTCCGGACTGGCCGGGCGGCAGCGCTTGCGGCTCGTGCCGCCTCGATGCGGCCGGTCTGACCATCCTGAGGCCGCGAGAACATAGGACCACGGACCGTCATGTCATCCACGTTCGACATCGTTGCCGATGTGATCTCCGAGACGAGCGAGATCCCCCGCGAGAAGATCACGCCCGAGATGCACGCCATCGACGATCTCGGCATCGACAGCCTCGACTTCCTCGACATCGTGTTCGCGCTCGACAAGAAGTTCGGCATCAAGATTCCGCTCGAGCAGTGGACGCAGGAAGTGAATGCGGGCAAGGCTTCGGTCGAGGAATATTTCGTCCTCAAGAACCTCTGCGCGCATATCGACGAGCTGATCGCCAAGAAGAACGCCTGACGGCGCGATGCGTCTCGAATATTTCCAGATGATCGACAGCGTCGTCGCCTTCGACGCCGCTGCCGGAACGATCCACGCCAAGGCGAATGTCCCCGAGACGAGCCCCGTCTTCGAAGGGCATTTTCCGGGCTATCCGATCATGCCCGGCGTGCTGCTCATCGAGACGATGGCGCAGGCCTCCGGCTTCCTGATCCTCGGGATGAACGGGCTCACGCGCATGCCCTTCTTCATGGGCGTGCAGAAAGCCAAGTTCCGCAAATTCGTCGGGCCGGGAACCGTGCTCGACGTCCATGCCCGCATCGAGCATGACGGTTCCGGCTTCACCGTCACCAAGGCGCGCATCGAGCATGACGGCCCGGTCTGCGATGCCGAACTGACGCTGCGCATCATGGATTTCCCCGCCGAGGAGCTGCGCACCTCTCTCCTGGAGCGCGCCGCGACCATGGGACTGTCGCAGGCCATTGGGGCCGGTGCCGGAGAAGCGACATGAGCGCCGCGGCGAACGACGTCCTCGTCACCGGCATCGGCCTCATCTCCTCGCTCGGTGAGGGGCTGGACGCGCATTGGCAGGCGCTCGCGGTCGACGGCGCCAGCCCGACGGCGCCGGAGACGGAGAAGTTCAAGCCGTTCCCCGTCTTCCCGATGGTGCCGCTCGAACTCGACCGTCAGATCCCACGCCGCGCCGACCAGCGGCAGATGGAGACCTGGCAGCGGCTCGGCACCTATACGGCGGGCCTTGCGCTGGCCGATGCCGGCCTTGCCGGCGATCTCGAGCGCCTCGCCCGCATGGACATGGTGGTCGCGGCCGGCGGCGGCGAGCGTGATCTCGCGGTCGACGGCCAGATCCTCGAAGGGCTGGAAACCGCGGCCGATCCGGCGTCCTTCCTCAACGAGCATCTCGCCAACGATCTGCGGCCGACACTCTTCCTCGCGCAGCTTTCGAACCTTCTCGCCGGCAACATCTCGATCGTCCACAAGGTGACCGGCTCTTCGCGCACCTTCATGGGCGAAGAGATCGCGGGCGTCTCGGCCGTGGAAGTCGCGGCCCGCCGCATCGCAGCCGGGCAGGGCGACCTCTTCCTCGTCGGCGCCGCCTACAATGCCGAGCGCAAGGACATGCTGCTCTCGCTCGCCATGGGCCGCACGCTCTGGCAGGGCGCGCCGAAGACGGTGTGGCAGCGCGGCTCCGGCGGCGAGGGCGGCATGATCACCGGCTCGGCCGGCGCCTTCCTGGTGCTCGAATCACGTGCCCATGCCGAGGCGCGCGGTCGTGCGGCCTATGCGAAGCTGACGGGCGTGCTCTCCGGCCGCAGCCGCCGCCGTCCGGGCGAGGCCGCCGCCGTCGCGAGCCGGCAGTTCGATGAGCTGTCGCGCCATTTCGGTGGCTTCACGCCTGCCGTCCTCTCCGGTGCCAACGGCATCGCGGCGACGACGGCCGAGGAGCGGGCGCTCTGGGAAGATCTCGCCGCCGACGAGCGCGTCGCCGGCATCCGCGCCACGCAGACGCTGATCGGCAACGCGATCGAGGCCGATTTCCCGATCCGTGTCGCTTTGGCCGCACTGGCGATCGGCCGCCGCGGTTTCTATCTTCCGACCGACGATACCGGCATCGAGCGTCCCGCCGAAACGCCGTCGAAGATCCTGGCGACGAGCTGGGGCTTCTGGCGCGGCGAGGGCATGGCGCTGGTCGAGGCGGCGGGCTGAGGCTCCTCCGCTGCCTGCGGGCGGCGGACGCGGCCATATCTGACGTGGAAAGGCGAGCAATGGGCAAGACACGCGATCATCTCGGGCGGCCGGTCGTGGCGGTGACGGGCATGGGCGTCGTGTCCTCGCTCGGCCAGGGCGTCGACGACAACTGGGCGGCGCTCACCGCCGGCAAGTCGGGCATCCACCGCATCACGCGCTTCCCGACCGACCATATGCGTACCACGATCGCCGGCACGGTCGATTTCCTCTTTCCCGATGAGGTCCGCTCGCCGGTCCTCTCCGAGCGGCTCGCCCGGCTCGCCGCCGAGGAGGCGGTGTCGGAATCGGGCATCGGCGCGCCCGGCGATTTCCCCGGCATGCTGTTCATGGCGGTGCCCCCGGTCGAGATCGAATGGCCGGCGCGGCGCGATTTCTTCGCCGGCACGGAAGCAGCGACGGGCGACGCCTATGACCGCATGATCCAGAGCGTGCTGCAGCTCAACGATCCCGACACCTACGAATTCGCGCTTTATGGCTGCGTCGCCGACCGCATCGCCGATCATTTCGGCACGCGCGGCGCGCCGATCGGGCTTTCGACGGCCTGCGCCTCCGGTGCCTCGGCGATCCAGCTCGGCGTCGAGGCGATCCGCCGCGGCGATACCGAGGCGGCGCTGGTGATCGGCACCGACGGCTCGGTGCGCATCGAAGGGCTCGTCCGCTTCTCGCTGCTCTCGGCGCTTTCCACGAACAACGAGGATCCCGAAAAGGCCTCGCGGCCGTTCTCGAAGGATCGCGACGGCTTCGTGATGGCCGAAGGCGCCGGTGCTCTGGTGCTGGAGGACTATGACGCGGCCAGGGCGCGCGGCGCCAAGATCCTCGGCATCGTGCGCGGCATCGCCGAGAAGGCCGACGACTTCCACCGCACCCGCTCGACGCCCGACGGCAAGCCGGTTATCGCGGCAATTCGCCAGGCGCTCGAGGACGGCGGCGCGGCGATCGAGGATGTCGACCACGTCAACGCCCACGGCACCGGCACGCCCGAGAACGACAAGATGGAGGCGATGTCGCTGGAGGCCGTGTTCGGCGAGCGCATCAAGTCGCTGCCGATCTCGTCCAACAAGTCGATGATCGGCCATACGCTGACCGCGGCCGGCGCGATCGAGGCGGTGTTCTCGCTGAAGACGATCCTCTCCGGCGTCGTCCCGCCGACCATCAACTATGAGACGCCCGATCCGTCGATCCCGCTCGACGTGGTGCCGAACGTCGCCCGGAACGCGCCGGTCTCGATGGTGCTGTCCAATTCCTTCGGCTTCGGCGGGCAGAATGCCTGCCTCCTGATCGCCGCCGAGCCGGCCTGATCGCGGCCCGTTTCGGCGGGAGACTGGCGCCGCCGCGGATGACCCGCTAATAGCCTCAGCATGACCGCCGTCCTTTTCGGGCGGCGCCTGCCATTCTTCGACGGCCGCCCGTTCGCGGCCATGGATCCTGAACCGATGCGCGCCCTGCAACTCCTCTCCGACCGCAAGCTCTCGATCGTCGACGTGCCGATGGCGCCTGCGCCCGGCGAAGGCGAGGTCCGGCTGAAGATCGGCGCGGTGGCGCTCAACCATATCGACGTCTGGGGCTGGCGCGGAATGGCCTTCGCCAGGCGCAAGTTGCCGCTCACCGTCGGCGCCGAGGCGGCGGGAACCATCGAATCCATCGGCCCGGGCGTCGAGGGGCTCGCCGTCGGTCAGCGGGTCGCCATCTATGGCGCCGAGACCTGCGGCATGTGCCCGGCCTGCCATGCCGGACGCGACAATCTCTGCGAGAATGTCGCCGGAGTCCGCGGTTTCCACATCGACGGCCTCGCGACCGACTATGTGACCATGAAGGCGCGGCTGGTGGTGCCGGCGCCGGACGGGGTTTCGCTGAGGGATGCGGCCTGCACCCCGGTCACCTTCGGGACGGTCGAGCATATGCTGTTCGACAATGCGCGGCTCGAGGCCGGGCAGACGATTCTCGTCCAGGCCGGCGGCTCGGGCATCGGCACGGCGGCGATCCAGCTCGCGAAAGCGGCGGGGGCGACCGTGATCACCACGGTCGGCAGCGCGGAGAAGGCCGAGAAAGCCAAGGCGCTCGGCGCACATCACGTGATCAATTACCGCGAGGAGCGGTTCGAGGGCGTCGTCCGCAAGCTCACCAAGAAGCGCGGCGTCGATGTCGTGTTCGAGCATGTCGGCGTCGACACCTGGGCCGGCTCGATGTTCTCGCTGCGCCGCGGCGGCACGCTCGTCACCTGCGGTTCGACCACGGGTATTTCGACAGAAATCAACCTTTTCCAACTTTATCAGCAACAATTGCGCTTGATCGGCTCCTTCGGCTGCCGGATGGAGAACATCGCCCATGCGCTGGCCAAGATCGCCGGCGGCGTCGTCTCGCCGGTGATCGACAGCGTCGCGACGCTCGACAATCTCGACGATGCGCTGCAGCGGATCGAAAGCCGGCAGGTGTTCGGCAAGATCATCGTGATGCTCTGAGGCGCCGATGACGAGAGCCGAGCGGCGCCGCCGCCGCAAGGAATTCGGCAAGCGCCTGTTGCGCTCGCCGGCGGTCAATGCCGTCATCGCGGCGACGGTGCGCGGGGTGATCGGCTTCGTGCGCCTGCTCGGGCCGAAGAGAGCCGGCTGGCTCGGCGCCCGCGTCAGCCGTTTCGTCGGCCGTTTCGTGCCGGAATCGAAACTCGCCCTCGCCAACCTCGCCGCCGCCTTTCCGGAGAAGAGCGAGGCGGAGCGGCGGGCGATCCTCGACGGTGCCTGGGAGAGCCTCGGCCACACCGTCGTCGAATATGTCCATCTCGACCAGCTGATCGACATCGATCCGCTCCATCCCGAGCGCGGGCGCACCGAGATCGAGGGCCTCGACCAGTTCCTGGCGCTGCGCGAGGACGGCAAGCCGGGCATCATCTTCTCGGCCCATCTCGCCAACTGGGAGGCGCTGGCCGTCGTCGCCGCCCGCTTCGGGCTGCCGGTGGTGGCGCTGTTCCGCATGCCGAGCAACAACCGCATCGCGCAGGACCTGATGGCCCGGCGCGAGGAACTGATGGGCAAGCTCGTCGCCTCGGGACGTGGCGCCACCTTCGAGGTCGCGGCGGCGCTCGATCGCGGCGAGCATCTCGGCCTCCTCACCGACCAGCACCACACCGGCGGACCGCGCGTACCGTTCTTCGGCCGCCCGGTCTCGGCCAATCCGCTCGTCGCCAGGCTCGCCCGTCAATATGACTGCCCGGTGCATGGCGCGCGGACCATCCGCCTGCCGGACGGCCGCTTCCGCGTCGAGCTGACGCCGCCGCTCGACATGCCGCGCGACGCCGAGGGCAAGATCGACGTCGCGGCCGGCACTGCGCTGGTGATGTCGGTCGTCGAGGGCTGGGTGCGCGAGCACCCCGACCAGTGGCTCTGGCTGCACAATCGCTGGCGGTAGCGGAGCCGGCTTTACTGAAAGGCGGAAGGCCCTCACCCCGGCCCTCTCCCAGAGGGAGAGGGGGAAGGGTGGTGCGGGTGGCGGCGCCTCTGCCTGCCAACCGGCAATTCTGGCCCGACAACCGGCACCGCGGCATCCCCTCTCCCTCTGGGAGAGGGCTAGGGTGAGGGCCTTGCTGAGAGTAGGGGCCTTCCTTCGGACAGCCCGGCCCCCAAACGCCCCACCCCCCCAACCCGACTCTTGAACCCCGGTCTCGTCCGGCGGTAGACTGGCGTTCATGGTTTATTCCCCAGCCATCGCCGTGCCGCGCGACGGGCGGCAGTCCGATATGGCCTATGCCCTGCAGCGGGGCGTGGGGCGGCTGTTTCGCGCGCGCGGCCATGCGGTGGTGACCGAGCTCGGGCTCGGCAATGGACGACGCGCCGATGTCGTGGCGCTGGGGCCGCAGGGCGAAATTACCATCGTCGAGATCAAGTCGTCGATCGAGGACTTCCGCGCCGATCGCAAATGGCTCGACTACAGCCCCTATTGCGATGCGCTGTTCTTTGCGAGCCATGCCGGCGTCCCGGCCGAGATCTTCCCCGCCGAAGCGGGGCTGATCCTCGCCGACGGCTATGGCGCCGAGATCCTGCGCGAGCCGCCCAGGACCCCGCTCACAGCCGCGCGCCGCAAGGCGATGATGATCGCTTTCGGCAAGGTGGCGGCGCACCGGCTGCACGGCCTCGTCGATCCGGAAGCCGGCTTCTCGGAATTCTGACTCTCTCAGTCCTCGATGCGCTCATGCGCATCGGCGAGGCCGCGCGTCCAGTAGCCGGCCGCCTTCATCTGCGCGCGGGGATGGCCGCGTTCGAGCAGGCGGGCGCGGATGGCGCGGGCGACGGAGGATTCGGCCGCGACGAAGATGTAGCCGTCGCCGGGTGGGAAGGGGCGGGCGTCGAGGAGCGCGAGGAGCGCGGCCGCGTCGTCGGCGCCGGCCGTGTCGCGTTCGGTCCACAGCGGGGCCCAGTCGGCCTTCGCCGCGAAGCTCTGCCGCTCGCCGGCATCGGCGATGGCGACCGCGGTCGTCACTTTGGCGCCCTGCGGAAGTTCCTCGACGAAACGGCCGATGGCCGGCAGCGCCGTCTCGTCGCCGATGAGCCAGTACCAGTCGAAATCATGCGGCACGATGGCCGAGCCGCGCGGCCCGCCGAGATCGAGCATGTCGCCGATCCTGGCGGCGGTCGCCCATTCGGCGGCGGGGCCCGCCTCGTGCAGCGCGAAATCCACGGTGAGCGTGCCGGCGGCGACATCGAAGGCACGCGGCGTGAAATCGCGCATCTCAGCGGTGCCGTCTGCGGCGGCGAAGAACAGCTTGATATGGTCGTCGGCGCCGAGGCTGACGAAGCCGTCCATGTCGCCGGAAAGGACGATGCGCTTCATGCGCGGCGTGATCAGACTCGCCTCCACGACTTCAAGCCGGCGGCGGCGCGTCTCCTGCCGCACGCGGCGAATGGCGTGCGGCGGCAGGTTTTCGGTAGCGGTCATGCGGACATCCAAAGTCTTACGATATGTCGCAAGATATAGCGTAAGACTGAATTCCGCAATCGGCCGTCCGTCACGCTTTTGCGAGGCGACGCCTCACTCGGCGGCCGGAATCTCGCTTGCCGGCTCGGGTTGCGGCACGCGGCCATGCACATGCATCGGGACGGAATGCTCGTGCACGAATTTGCCGCCGGCGAGCCAGGAACTCGCCGCCGCCAGGAGGTTCAGGATCATCGAGAAGCTGAAGGCGAAGACGAGCCCGTGCATGAACGGCGCCGCGATCAGATGCGGGAAGAAGGTCTTGCCGGTGATCTCCGCCGCGGCCGGCAGGCCCGCCAGCGTCGCCGCGGGAATGAGCTCGCCCATCGGATTGTAGCCGAGAAAGGCGGCGAAGAGGCTCGCGACCGCCGGGGCGGAGGCGGCCTGGCTCGCCACGGCGTCCGGAACCGCCTTGGCGACGAGCGCCGCATGCATGGCCGAGGGCAGGCTCTCGGTGAGGCCGAGGATCATCAGGCTGAAGAAGATGCCGATCGACAGCACCTGCCCGGCATTCAGCGTCGTGGCGCGCATGCCGGCGGCCTGGCCGCGTTCGGCCGGCGGCACGGAATTCATGATCGCCGTCGAATTGGGGGCGATGAAGAGGCCGGAGCCGAGGCCGTTGAGGAACAGGAAGAGCGCGAAGAGCGGATAGGGGAAATCGGGGGGCAGCAGCATCAGCGCCGCGAAGCTCGCCGCGCCGATCAGCATGCCGCCGACGGCATAGGGCCGCGCGCCGTGACGATCGGACAGCCAGCCCGAGACGGGCGTCGCGACGAGGAAGCCGAGCGTCAGCGGCAGCATGAAGATGCCGGCCCAGAGCGGCGTCTCCTCGAAGGAATAGCCGTGCAGCGGCAGCCAGATGCCCTGCAGCCAGATGATGAGCATGAACTGCAGGCCGCCGCGCCCGATCGCCGCGAGGAGGCTGGCGAGATTGCCGGCCGAGAAGGGGCGGATGCGGAAGAGGGCCAGATCGAACATCGGATAGGCGACGCGGCTCTCGATGACGAGGAAGGCGACGAGCAGCGCGAGCCCGACGGCGAGCAGCGTCACCACCTCCGGGCTCGTCCAGGCCATGGCATGGCTGCCATAGGGCTGGATGCCCTCGGTGATGCCGATGAGGACGAGGATGAGGCCGATGCCGAAGGTGATATTGCCGGCCCAGTCGACCGGGCGGCGGCGCGGCGCGGTGCGGTCCTTGAGCTTCCAGTAGGCCCAGGCGGTGCCGACGACGCCGAAGGGCACGTTGATCCAGAAGACGAGCCGCCAGTCGATGTCGGCGAGCAGGCCGCCGATCAGGAGACCGATGAAGGAGCCGCCGATCGCCGCGATCGTGTTGATGCCGAGCGCGAGGCCGCGCTGCTCGGCCGGGAAGGCGTCGGTGAGGATGGCGGTGGAATTAGCCATCAGCATCGCGCCGCCGACGCCCTGGATGATGCGGATGGTGATCAGGTACCAGGCCGCGAAGGCGCCATCGCCTGGCATCAGGCTGAGCGCGACGGCCGAGACGGTGAAGATGAGGAAGCCGAGATTGTAGATCCGCGCGCGGCCGAGGCTGTCGCCGAGCCGTCCGAAGGTCACGACCAGCACCGAGGTCGCCACCATGTAGCCCATGATCGACCAGAGCAGGATGTTGACGTTGCCGGGCTCCAGCGGCTTCAGATGGATGCCGCGGAAGATCGCCGGCAGGCTGATCAGCAGGATCGAGCCGTTGACGGCGGCGGCAAGCATGCCGAGCGTCGTGTTGCTGAGCGCGACCCACTTGTAGCGCGGGTCGCGGGGCGCCGGCTCGCTGCCGGCGGAAAGAGCGGGGCTGGACATGGTGCGGACCTCGCGATCGGCACCGCGCGCCCCAAGGAAGCGGGCAGCGGAGGCGCGGATCGGATTTAATATATCAAGCTTATCATCAGTTAGGCGACGAAAAGCGATATAGTCCCGTCCGTGGTCCCCGGCAAGCCTTCCGGCCGCGCCATGGCGGCGGTGGGCGGCCTCAGGCGCCGACGACGCTCTCGAAACCCTCGAAGGTGGGGTGGCCCTGGAACATCGGCTTGCGGTCGCCCGCGCCCTGATGCGCCTTGCGGAACTGCTCCGACTTGGTCCAGGCGACGAAATGATCGCGGGTCTGCCAGACCGTGTGCGAGGCGTAGAGCGTGTGGTCGTCCGCCTCGGGACCCTTGAGGAGATGGAAATCGACGAAGCCCTCGAGCTCGTCGAGATGCCGGTCGCGGCCGCGCCAGACCTCCTCGAAGGCCTCCTCGGAGCCCTTGCTGACCTTGAAGCGGTTCATGGCGATGAACATGGCAAATCCTCTTGTGCGTGCCGTTCGGGTGCGTCGGTGAAGATGGTGCTGCTGAACGTGATGAGGAGGGAGGCCTCGAAGGACCTCCCTCCTCGCGCGGGGCGGAGTCACCACACCACCGCACCGCGAAGCCTTTGGCGGCTGGCGCCGGTCAGAACTGGTAGGTGAGGGTCACCTGGTAGTTGCGGCCGGGCTCGGAATAGAAGTCGAGATTGGAGCTCGACGCGGTAACCGAGGTCGGCACGTCGAGATAGTTGAAATAGGTCTCGTCGAAGAGGTTGAAGACGCCGGCCTGGACGCGCAGGCCCGGCAGCTTGGCCGGCGTCCACCAGGCGGTCCAGTCGACCACCGCATAGGCGGGCGCCTGGAAGGTGGTCGAGGTCTGCGCATGCACGGCGGCGGCGGTGAGGAGCAGGTCGGTGCCCCATTCGACATCGGCATAGCCGACGCCGATCACGCCCTTCAGCGGCGGAACGCTGTCGAGATAGGTGTTGTTGGCGAGGTCCTGTCCGACCATCCAGGCGAGCGAGCCCCAGGTCCGCCAGTTCGGGGCGAACTTCCAGCTGCCGCGCGCCTCGATGCCGTAGATGTTGACGCTTTCGAGGTTCACATATTCGGTGATGCCGAACGGATACTCGTTGAGGTCGTAGCCTCGCTCCGCCGCCTGCGCGGCCGTCAGGCTCTCGGAGTCGATGAAGTTCTTGTAGAAATTGGTGAAGGCCGCGAGGCTGCCGCCGAGCTGGTCGTCGCCGAACTTGGTGCCGATCTCGTAGCCGGTGCCTTCCTGCGCCTCGAGGTCGGGATTGCCGATCGAGAGATAGGCGCCGGGTCCGCCATAGGTCAGGTAGAGCTGGCTCGGCGTCGGCGCGGTGAAGGCCTGCGCCCACTGCGCATAGAAGGAGAGCTTCTCGGTCGCCTTCCAGGTGCCGAGCAGGCTCGGCGAGAACTTCGAGCCCGACGAGGTCTCGGGCAGGCCGATATAGGCCTCGTTGCCGTTGCCATAGCCGGCGGTTGCCTGCGGCACCTGCTGGTACCAGTCATAGCGCAGGCCCGGCGTCAGGAAGACATTGTTGCCGACCGCGACTTCGTCGCGGACATAGATGCCGAAGGTCGTGCCCTCGGCGTCCGGCATGTCCGCCTGGTTGGTGTGCAGCATCGAGCAGGGCGACGTCGTGGCATTGGGCGGGCAGTTGTCGAGGCCGGCCGAATACTGGCTCGTATCCGTCATGTAGAACTCGCCGCCCCAGGTGATGCGGTTCTCGTAGCCGCCGAGCGCCAGTGCCTTCTCGGCGAAGCCGGTGATGCCGTATTCCTGGATCTGGTTGGTGTTCTCGCGGATATAGGGGCCGATCACGCTGGTCGAGCGCCAGGCATTGGTCGAATCCGTCTGCTCGAGATTCTGCCAGTAGAGGATCGCCTGCGCCCGGTCGGCGAAGCCGCCCGCCGCCGCCGCGTCATAGTCATAGGTCAGCGAGACGCGCTGGCGCGAGCCGTCCTCGCCGGTCGTGTAGTTGCCCGGCCTATAGTTGCCGGTCAGCGTCTGGCTCGCCATCGCGTCGGTCGAGGAGTTGGCCTGGAAGGTCTCGCCCGTCAGCGTGAAGGTGTGCACGTTGTCGATGCTGTGCGTCAGCTTGCCGAGGATGCTGTAGTTCTCGAAATCCTCGGGATTGGCCTCGGTGCGGCTGGTGCCGTAGCCGCCGGTATCGCCGTTGGTCTCCGTCTGGTGGCCCGTCACATAGGAGCCCTGCACGAGGACCGACGTGTCGTTGATCTTGCCGGCGACGGCGTTCGAGGTCGTGAAGGCGTTGTTGGCGCTCGTATAGATGTTCTTGGTGATGAAGCCCCACTTCTTGCCTTCGGTGATGACGTCGTCGGCCGAGAGCGTGGTGAGCGCGACGAGGCCGCCCATGGCGCCCGAGCCGACGACGCTCGAATCGGCGCCGCGCACGATGTCGATCGCGGTCAGCGCGTTGAAGTCGAAGGTCGAGAGGCCGCCGGTGACGCCGCGCGGATCGGCGGAGCCGAGCCATGGCAGGCGGATGCCGTCGATCGTGGTGAGGACATTGTTCTCGCCGAGACCGCGGACATTGATGCTGTTGTTCTGGCTCGAGAAATTGACGCTCGGCTCCGCGCGCTGACCAAAGCCCTGCCAGGACTCGATCATCCGGTCGGTGAGCTCCTGCTGCGTCGTGGTGGTGACGAGCGCTGTGCCCTCCTTCGAGGTCACGGCGGGGCTCGCATCGCCGGTGCCGGAACCCGTTCCCGAGCCGCCCTGCACGACGACGGCGTCGAGCTGGACGGTCTCCTCGCTCGCAGCCTGCTGGGCGCCCGCGATGCCGGCGCTCGCGGTGAGGAAGGTCAGGAAAGCGGAGCCGGCGAGAAGCCGGGCATTCAGTCGCGCCATGCGCATCAAAGCCCCCAGAAACTGGATGGTGGAAGGGCCTGGCTGGCTGGCGCGGTCCGCTGAAACGCGGCCGGACGGGCGGGCTCGGCAAAGGCGACCGGGCGGGATCGTCCGGCGGCCTGATCAAAATCTCTCGTTGCGATCTCTAGGAAAGGTGAGTATGGCAGTCAAGTAATTAGTTGCGAACCGTTCGCAACTTGGAAATGTTCAAGACTGCCGCAGCAAAAAGCGGCGCATGCGCGGAGACCACCCAATGCCGGATCCCGAAGCCGAGCCGATGCCGGCAAAGGCCTCAGCGCCCGCGGAGGGCCGCGAGGCCGGCGGGCCGCGGATCGTGACCAGCGAGGCGCTGCTGCAGGGCGGCCGCGAGGTCATCATCCGCCATGGCGGCGACGATTACCGCCTGCGCCTGACGCGGGTCGGCAAGCTCATCCTCAACAAGTGACCGGAGCCGCGACGATGCGCACCCTCCCGCTCTTCCATACGCCGCTTCACTTCCCGCCTGCCTCGCGCCAGCTTCGGCTCTGCATGGGCTTCGCCGCGGCGCTCGTCATCACGCTGTTCGCGATCCAGCAATCGATCGCGGCGGAGCGGAGCGTGGTCGATGCGCGCGGCCGCGAGGTCACGATCGCGAGCGCCGACCGGATCGTCTCGATCGGCGGTGCCGTCACCGAGATCCTCTATGCGCTCGGCGCCGGCGAGCGCGTCGTCGCCCGCGACCAGACCAGCCTCTATCCGCCCGAGGCGCTGAAGAAGCCGGATGTCGGCTATATGCGCGCGCTCTCGGCCGAGAGCGTGCTCTCGGTGAAGCCGGACCTCATCCTCGCCGTCGAGGGATCGGGGCCGAAGGAGGCGCTCGACCTCCTCCTCTCCGCCTCGGTGCCGGTCGTCATGCTGCCGGAGCCCTACAGCGCCGAGGGCATCGCGAAGAAGATCGCGCTGATCGGCGCGGTGATCGGCGAGGAGGAGAAGGGCAAGGCGCTCGCGGCCGAGGTCACCCAGCGCGCCGATGCGCTCGCCGGGGCGATCGCCACGATCCCGGCGGAGAAGCGCAAGCGCGCCATCTTCCTGATGAGCTCGAGCGGCGACCGCCTGCTCGCCGCCGGCGGCCACACCGCCGCCGATGCGATGCTCGCGGCGGCCGGCGCGGTCAATCCGTTCGGCACGGTCGAGGGCTACAAGCCGGCCTCGCCGGAGGCCATGGCGGCGGCGATGCCCGAAAGCGTCGTGATGATGACGCGGCCGGGCATGGACGCCGCCGATCCGGCCGCGCTCTTCGCCATTCCGGCGCTGGCTGCGACGCCGGCGGCAGCCTCGAAGTCGTTGATCGTGATGGACGGGCTCTATCTGCTCGGCTTCGGCCCGCGCATGCCGGACGCCGCGGCCGATCTCGCCAGGGCGCTCTATCCGGACCTCGCGATCGGATCGGCGCGATGACCCTGGCGCTGACCGCGGCGCCGGCCGGCGACCGCCGCGCCCGCGCCCGCATCGTCGTGGCGCTGCTCGCAGTGCTGCTCCTCGCCGTGATGGCGGCGGCGCTCGCGACCGGTCCCTATGGCCTCCCGGCCGGCCGCGTCCTCGCCATTCTCGGCGACTGGCTGACGGGCCGGCCGGCGGCCGACGTGACCGAGCGCATCGTGCTCGTCGATATCCGCCTGCCGCGCCTGCTGCTCGGCGCGCTGGTCGGCGCCGCGCTGGCGGTGTCGGGCACGATGCTGCAGGGCCTCTTCCGCAATCCGCTCGCCGATCCGGGCCTTGTCGGCGTCTCGTCGGGCGCCGCGCTCGGCGCCGTCGCCGCGATCATCACCGGCGCCGCGCTGCTCGCGCCGATCGCCGCGGTGCTCTCGCTCGGCATCCTGCCGGTCGCGGCCTTTCTCGGCGGCTTCGTGACGACGCTGGTGCTCTATGCCATCGCCACGCGGCAGGGCCGCACCTCGGTCGCGACCATGCTGCTCGCCGGCATCGCGATCGGCGCGTTCTCGGGTGCCATCACCTCCTGGCTGGTGTTCCGCTCGACCGATGCGCAGCTGCGCGAACTGACCTTCTGGACCATGGGCAGCCTTTCCGGCGCGACCTGGCTGAAGATCGCCTTCGCCGCGCCGCCGATCCTCGCCGTGCTGGCGCTCTCGCCGGTCGTCGCGCGCGGGCTCGACGCGCTCGTGCTCGGCGAGGCGGAGGCGCACCATCTCGGGATCGACACCGAACGGCTGAAGACGGTGATCGTCTTCGCCGTGGCGGTGATGGTCGGTGTCTCGGTCGCCTTCACCGGCGTCATCGGCTTCGTCGGCATCGTGGTGCCGCATCTCCTGCGCCTCGCCATCGGCCCCGAGCATCGCACGCTGCTGCCGGCGGCGGCGCTGCTCGGCGCCAGCCTCCTCATCGGTGCGGACATCGTCTGCCGCATCGCCGTCGCGCCGGCCGAGCTGCCGATCGGCATCGTGACGGCGCTGATCGGTGCGCCGTTCTTCGTCTCGATCCTGCTGCGCCGGCGCGGCGTCGTCGATCTCTGAAGGGAAGCCGCGCCATGATCACCGCCGAAGACGTGACCATCCGCGCCGGAAGGAGCACGCTGATCGACGGCGTGTCGCTGGCGCTCAAACCCGGAGCGGTCACCGCCATCGTCGGGCCGAACGGCGCCGGCAAGTCGACGCTGGTCCGCGCGCTGACCGGGGAGCTGGCGCCTGCCTCCGGCCGTGTCGCGATCGACGGCGAGGACCTCGCGCGCCTTGCGCCGCGGGCGCTCGCCGCGCGCCGCGCCGTGCTGCCGCAGGCCTCCTCGCTCGCCTTCCCCTTCACCGTCCACGAGGTGGTGCGGCTCGGCGTCCTCGCCGCGCGCGACCGTCGCGCCGCCAATGATCGC
Source organism: Kaistia sp. (assembly GCA_963966455.1). Taxonomy (GTDB): domain Bacteria; phylum Pseudomonadota; class Alphaproteobacteria; order Rhizobiales; family Kaistiaceae; genus Kaistia; species Kaistia cartagenensis. Next base: position 51,116 of record CAWZZK010000151.1, read on the forward strand.
GTGGTGGCGGCGCTCTCGGCGGTGGACCTTTCCGGCTTCGGCGGCCGCCTCTACCAGCAGCTTTCCGGCGGCGAGCAGCAGCGCGTCCATCTCGCGCGCGTGCTCTGCCAATTGCCGGAGCCCTGCGCGGACGGGCGGGCGGCCTGGCTCTTCCTCGACGAGCCGACTTCCAGCCTCGATCTCCGCCACCAGTTGATGGCGCTGTCGGCCGCGCAGCGCTTCGCGCGGGCTGGCGGCGGCGTGGTGGCGGTGCTGCACGACCTGAACCTTGCCGCACGCCATGCCGACCGCATCGTCGTCATCCGCAAGGGCCGCGTCGCGGCGGACGGGGCGCCGTCGGCGGTGCTGACACCCGAAATGATCGAGGATGTATTCGGCGTCGCGCTCGCGGTCGGACGCACCGGCGACGGCACGCCCTATGTGCTGCCGCACGGCATCGCGGCGGCGTCCTGACGCGTCAGCGGCGGCGCGCCGGCAAGGCGGCGAGGGCGGCGCCGGCGACGACGAGCAGCGTCGCGACGAGCAGCCGCCAGCTCGGTTCGGCCTCGCCGGCGACGACGAGCAGGATCATCGAGAGCGGCGGCGTCGCATAGGAGAGCGCGCCGAGCAGGGCGATATTGCCCTTCTTGGTGGCATGGTCCCAGGCCGCGAAGGCGGCGCCGACCGGGCCGATGCCGAGCGCGAGCAGCGCGATCGCCGCCCGTCCGTCGGGCATCACGAAGGTCTCGCCCGTCACGACATGGCCGAGTGCGCCGAGCACGGCGATGGCGGCGCAGACGCCGATCATCGGCTCGCTGCCGGGCGCGGCGATGCGGTTGTTCAGCACCGAATAGAGGCCCCAGAGCACGGCGCAGGCGAGCGCGGCGGCATAGCCGAGCAGCGGGGCCGGCGCCCCCGCCGCTTCGGTCAGGCTGCCGGTGCCGACGAGGAGCACGGTCGCGGCGAAGCCGATCACGCCGCCGGCGAGTTGCGGCCAGCCGAGCCGGCTGTCGCCGCCCGGCAGGAGGCCGGCGAAGAGCACGATCGCGAGCGGCCAGAGATAGTTGATCACCGTGACCGGGCCGACCGGCGCCAGGCGGAAGGCGACGAAATAGAGCGCGTGATAGGCGAAGATGCCGATGATCGCGAGCGCCCAGGCCCGCCTCGGCCAGAGGCGGAACGAGCGTGCGACGCCGCCGATCCCCTGCCGCGGCAGGAAGCAGAGCGTGAGCGTCACCGCGCCGATGGCGAAGGTGATCGCCAGCGCCTCGAAGGTCGGAATGGCCCGCGACAGGCTGGTGACCAGCGCGAGGCACGACCAGAGCAGGATCGCGACGGCGCCGACGGCCGTCGCCGCCCCTTTTCCCCCGCGCGTCATGATCAGGCCTTCAGCGTGCCTTCGAGCGCGTCGATCTGCGAAAAGTCCCTGGCGACCGGGTGGCCATGGCCCTCGGGCAGCACCACCTCGCCGCGGTCGAGCGCGATGGTCCGGAAGCCCGCTTCGCGGGCCGCGTCGAGTTCGGCCGTGTTGTCTGAGAGGAAGAGCATGCGGAAGGGCGGCAGGTCGGCCACTTCGGCAATGGCGGCATAGGAGGCGTGGTCGGTCTTCGGCCCGACCGTCGTGTCGAAGAAGCCGGAGAAGAGCACCGTCAGGTCGCCGAATTCGGTATGGCCGAAGATCAGCTTCTGCGCGAGCACCGAGCCGGAGGAATAGACATAGAGGGCGATGCCCTCGTTGCGCCAGCGCGCCAGGAATTCGGCCGCGTCGGGATAGATGTCGCCCTTGAGGCTTCCCGAGCGGTATCCGTCCTCCCATATGAGGCCCTGCAGCGTCTTGAGCGGCGTCGCCTTGCGGTCTGCGTCGATCCAGGATTGCAGCAGCGCCACGGTGGCGTCGCGATCGAGCGTTTCGTCCCCGGCAAGGCGGCGCGCGTCGGCGAGGGCGGCGGCAACGGCCGGCTCGTCGCCATGCTCCGCGACGTAATCGGCGAGGCGGCTCCGCGCGAAGGGAAACAGCACGTCCTTGACAAAGGCGATCGACGAGGTGGTGCCCTCGATATCGGTCAGCACGGCGCGGATGGGATGGCTCGACATCGGATGGCTCTCGAGATGCTCTTGCGCAGGACGTTCTTCAGCGCGTCGGCCGGAGACCTTGCGGAGCATCCGGCTGAGCGGGGTTGAACGGCAACCGCTCCGCCTCTACTCGATAACCCCGCCGGGGTCATCCCCTTTCCGCCGCGTGGCGGACCAACTGGAGGCAAGGATATGAAAGTCGACGGCGTCGCCTATCGTTCGATCTGGCGCGAGGGCGAGGGGACCGCGGTGACCGTGGTCGACCAGACGCTGCTGCCGCATCGCTTCGAGACGCTGACGATCGGAACGGTCGCCGAGGCGATCGATGCCATCAAGCGCATGGTGGTGCGCGGCGCGCCGCTGATCGGCGTCACCGGCGCCTATGGCTATGCGATGGCGCTGGCCGCCGATCCCTCCGACGCCAATCTCGCGGCTGCCTATGACGCGCTCTACGCCGCGCGGCCGACCGCGGTGAACCTCCGCTGGGCGCTCGACATCGTGCGCGCCGAAATGGAGTCTCTGGCACCCGAGGCGCGGGCCGCCGCCGCCTTCGCCACCGCCGACCGGCTGCATGCCGAGGATATCCGGACCAACGAGACCATGGCGGCGCATGGCGCGGCGCTCATCCGGGAGATCTGGGAGGAGAAAGGCCGCTCCGGCCCCGTCAACATCCTCACCCACTGCAATACCGGCTGGATCGCCTGCGTCGACTGGGGCACGGCGCTCGGCGTCGTCTACCACGCCCATGACCAGGGCATTCCGGTGCATGTCTATGTCGACGAGACGCGGCCGCGGAACCAGGGCGCGAGCCTCACCACCTGGGAACTCGGCGCCCATGGCGTGCCGCATACGCTGATCGCCGACAATGCCGGCGGTCATCTGATGCAGCATGGGGCGGTCGATGTCTGCCTCGTCGGCGCCGATCGCGTGACGGCCAATGGCGATGCCTGCAACAAGATCGGCACATACCTCAAGGCGCTCGCCGCGCATGACAACGAGGTGCCCTTCTATGTCGTGCTGCCCTCCTCGACGATCGACTGGCGCATCGGCGACGGCGTCGCGGAGATCGAGATCGAGGAGCGCGCTCCCGACGAGGTGACACATATCTCCGGCATCGCCGGCGACGGCACGATCGTGAAGGTCCGCCTCGCGCCGAAGGGCACCAAGGCTGCCAATCCGGCCTTCGACGTGACGCCGGCCCGGCTCGTCACCGGCCTCGTCACCGAGCGCGGCGTGGCGAAGGCGAGCCGCGAGGGGCTGGCGGCGCTCTTCCCGGAACGCGCCTGACGCCTCGCTACGGCTGCGGCGCCGCGGGGCGGACATCCTGCGGCCGCGTGCGGCTCGCGCCCTGGCGGACGGTGCCGTTGCCGCTCGCGCAGTAGCAGCGCGAGCCGGAGCGCATCAGACGACCGGTCGGGCAGGTTCCGGCCGAGAGCTGGCACTGGTTGGCGTTGAGCGGGGGGACGCCGACCTGCGGCGCGGTCCGGACGACCGGCGGCGGCGTGAAGCCGATCGAGGGCTGCTTGAACAGCGTCTGCGCCCCGGCCGGCGGCACGAATGCGAGGACGGCGGCGCTCGCGAGTGCGGCGTATAGGGCCTGTCGGGGGAATGGTGGAGGCGTCATTCGGCTCCTCTGCCGGCAAAGCGACCCGGCGGCGCTTTCGGCCCGCGAGCAACCGCGAGAGCCGCCGCCGCACGGGCTTTCGATCGCCGGGAGCCTATGTTAGGAAGGCCTCGGTCCGGCGGCGCCTCCCTCGCGGCGAGGAGCGCCGGACCTTACGCATATGGCGCCGAATGGCCGCGAAAACCAGCCCGCGCGCCGAAGAGAGGTAGACTGACGGCATGCAAGACCGCCCGTCCAGTTACGATTATGAGCAGCTCCTGGCCTGCGGCCGGGGCGAGCTTTTCGGCGAAGGCAATGCGCAGCTGCCGCTGCCGCCGATGCTGATGTTCGACCGCATCACCTCGATCAGCGAGGAAGGCGGCGAATTCGGCAAGGGCCATGTGCGGGCCGAGCTCGACGTGACGCCGGACCTCTGGTTCTTCGCCTGCCACTTCAAGGGCGATCCCGTGATGCCGGGCTGCCTCGGCCTCGACGCTCTCTGGCAGATGCTCGGTTTCTTCCTCGGCTGGTCGGGCTCCCCCGGCCGCGGCCGGGCGCTGTCGACGGGCGAACTCAAATTCTCCGGAATGGTGCTGCCGAGCGTGAAGCGCGTCGAATATGGCGTCGATCTGAAGCGCGTCCTGCGTTCGAAACTGGTGCTCGGCATCGCCGACGGCTGGCTTAAGGCCGACGGAGAGACCATCTATCGCGCCAAGGACCTGCGCGTCGGCCTGTTCAAGGGCGACGCCGTGCCGGCCGTCGGCTGATCGGCTGCCGGGCGGGGGCCGGGCGGATCGACTATTGGAAGGACAGCGGACCATGAAGCGGGTCGTCGTCACCGGGATGGGCATCGTCTCGTCCATCGGCAACAACACGCAGGAAGTGCTCGCCAGCCTGCACGAGGCGCGGAGCGGCATTTCCTTCGCCGCCTCGCAGGCCGAACACGGCTTCCGCAGCCATGTCGCCGGCGCGCCGACGCTCGATCCGGCCGAAGTGGTCGATCGGCGCGCGATGCGCTTCCATGGCGGCGGCACCGCGTGGAACCACGTCGCCATGGACCAGGCGATCCGTGACGCCGGGCTCGAGGAGCGCGAGATCTCCAACGAGCGCACCGGCATCATCATGGGCTCCGGCGGCCCCTCGACGCGCACGATCGTCGATTCGGCGCAGAAGGCGCTGGCCTCGGGATCGTCCAAGAAGGTCGGCCCGCTCGCGGTGCCGAAGGCGATGTCGTCCTCGCCCTCCGCCACGCTCTCGACCTGGTTCAAGATCAAGGGCGTCAACTATTCCATCTCCTCGGCCTGCGCGACGTCGAACCACTGCATCGGCAACGCCTATGAGATGATCCAGTATGGCAAGCAGGACCGCATGTTCGCCGGCGGCTGCGAGGAGCTGGACTGGACGCTGACCGTGCTCTTCGACGCGATGGGCGCGCTGTCCTCGCGCTACAACGACCGCCCGTCCGTCGCCTCGCGCGCCTATGACGTCAACCGCGACGGCTTCGTCATCTCGGGCGGCGCCGGCGTGCTGGTGCTCGAAGAGCTCGAACTCGCCAAGGCCCGCGGCGCCCGCATCTATGGCGAGGTCGTCGGCTATGGCTGCACCTCGGACGGCGCCGACATGGTCGCCCCGTCGGGCGAGGGCGCGGCGCGCTGCATGCGCCAGGCGATCGCCAATGTCGGCGAGCGCATCGACTACATCAACCCGCACGCCACCTCGACGCCGATCGGCGATCTGAAGGAAATGGAGGCGATCCGCGAGGTGTTCGGATCGGGCGACGCCTGCCCGGCCATCTCGGCCACCAAATCGCTGACCGGCCATTCGCAGGGCGCGACGGGCGTGCACGAATCCATCTATTCGCTGTTGATGCTCAACAACCGCTTCATCGCCAAGTCGGCCCATATCGACGAGCTCGATCCGGCCTTCGCCGACATGCCGATCGTGCGCGAGCGCATCGACGACGCGAAAATCGACACCGTGCTCTCCAACAGCTTCGGCTTCGGCGGCACCAATGCCTCGCTGGTCTTCCAGCGCTATCAAGGCTGACCGCCGGGAGACGCTGGATGACGACGACGACGCTGATGGCCGGCAAGCGCGGCCTCGTCATGGGTGTGGCGAACGATCACTCGATCGCCTGGGGCATCGCCAAGGTGCTCGCATCCCATGGCGCCGAGCTCGCCTTCACCTATCAGGGCGAGGCCTTCGGCCGCCGCGTCAAGCCGCTCGCCGATTCGATCGGCGCCAAGCTGATGATCCCCTGCGACGTCGAGGACCTCGCCTCGGTCGACCAGGTCTTCGAGACGCTGAAGAAGGAATGGGGCGGCATCGACTTCCTCGTCCATGCCATCGCCTTCTCCGACAAGAACGAGCTCAAGGGCCGCTATGCGGACACGACGCGCGAGAATTTCGCGCGCACCATGCTCATCTCCTGCTTCTCCTTCACCGAGATCGCCAGGCGCGCCGCCGCGATCATGAACCGGGGCGGCTCGATGGTGACGCTGACCTTCGGCGGCTCCACCCGCGTCTCGCCCAACTACAACGTCATGGGCGTCGCCAAGGCGGCGCTCGAATCCTCCGTGCGCTATCTCGCGGTCGATTTCGGCGGCGACGAGATCCGCGTCAACGCGATCTCGGCGGGGCCTGTCCGCACGCTGGCCGGCGCCGGCATCGCCGATGCGCGGCTCATGTACAATTTCCAGAAGAAGAACGCGCCGCTCCGCCGCACCGTCACGACGGAAGAGATCGGCGGCTCGGCGCTCTACCTTCTGTCGGAGCTCTCTTCCGGCGTCACCGGCGAAGTCCATTTCGTCGATTCCGGCTACAACGTCATCGCCATGCCGCGCCTCGACGACTTGAAGGTCCACGAAGCGCAGTCCGACGCCACCGAGGCCGCGCAGTAGCAGGCGGTCGATGCGTCGGCGGCTGGCCGGCCCTCACCCCGGCCCTCTCCCAGAGGGAGAGGGGGCGCCCCCCTGGTTCTACGACATGACAGGGCGGTTTGCGGTGGCCGGTCCCCTCTCCCCCTGGGAGAGGGCTAGGGTGAGGGCCTTGCGGCCTATCCCCTCATGATGCTCCCCGTCGACGACGCCCTCCCCGGACTGACCGCGGCGCTCGATGCCGGCCGCAACGCCGTGCTGGTCGCGCCGCCGGGCGCCGGCAAGACGACGCGGGTGCCGCTTGCTTTGCTCGAAGCGCACTGGCGGGACGATCGGCGCATCATCC
>CAWZZK010000152.1:0-3124 GCA_963966455.1 Kaistia sp.
CCAGGGAACTGGTCGAGACGCTCGGCGAGGGGCTGAGGCCCGCGGCCGGCGACATCGTGACGGCGAATTTCTTCCATCCCGAGCAGATCGTCCGCGTCTTCGGCCGCGCCCGCGCCGCCGGGGCGACGACGATCATCGATATGGAGGCGACGGGCATCGGCGTCTTCGGCTGGGACGCCGCCTTCAGCGTGACCGACGCCGCCGACATCACCTGCACCAACCAGCCGACGCTCGACGCCTGGTCGAAGCGCGAGGGCCTCGACGGGTCGCTGCTCGCGCGCGCCGAGCGCTTTGCGCGGCGGCTCGCCGGGTCGGGCGGCCGGGCCTGCGTCACGCTCGGCGCCGAGGGCGTGCTCGCCTTCGACGGCCATGAGGCGCGGCATGTCCCGGCGGTCAGGGTGAAGGCCGTCAACACGACGGGCGCCGGCGACACCTTCCTCGCCGGCCTCGCCTTCGGCCTGTCGCATGGACATGATCTCTTCGCCGCAGCCGGCCTCGCCACGCGCGTCGCCGCCGATTTTCTCGCCCATGGCATGGTCGATCCCGCCCGCCTCGGCCTTTGACCCCGCTTTCACCAGGAGCCTCCATGACCGACACCCTCGCCGACCGCATCCATCGCGTCATCGCGGCCGCCTGTCTCGGCGATGCCATCGGCGCGCCGCCCGAGGCGATGCATCCCGAGGAGATCCGCAAGGTCTTCGGCGGCCGCATCACCTCGTTCGTGCCGGCGCCGCCGCTGGCGCCGTTCTCGAACGGCAACGCGCCCGGCTCGCTCACCGACGACGCGACGCAGATGCTGGCGATGGCGAAGATCATCATCGAGGCGAAGGGCGATCCGACCATCGAGGACGCGGCGCGGGCGCTGATCGCCTGGGCGGACGATCCGCGCGGCTTCGGCAAATTCGCCGGTCCCTCGACGCAGGCTGCGATCGACCGCATGCGGGCCGGCGAGGATCCGCGCCTCGTCGCGACGCCGGCGCGCTACTCGGTGGCGATGGGCACCACCAATGGCGCCGCGATGCGCGCGCCGGTGGCCGGCTGCGGGCGGCCGGGTGATATCGAGGGGGCGGTGGACGTCGCGGCGACGCTGTCGGCGCCGACCCACAACACGCAGATCGCCTATGCCGGCGCAGGAGCGGTCGCGGCCGCCGTCGCGATCGGGATCACGGGCGTGCGCGGCGTCTCGATGGCGGATGTGGCGATGGCCGGCGCGGAGGCGGGGCTGCGGCTCGCGGAAACGCGCGGCCGCCTCGCGGCCGGGCCGAGCGTCCTGAAGCGCATCGAACTCGCGGCGGCGATCGGCGAGCGCTATCGCGGCGACGCGGAAGGCGCGATGACGGAACTCGGCGCCGTGATCGGCGCCGGGCTGCCGATGGCCGAGGCCGTGCCGGCAGCGGTCGGCCTCGCGGTCGCGGTCGGCGAAGACCCGTTCGGCGCCGTGGTCGCGGCGGCCAACGAGGGCGCCGACAGCGACACGGTCGCGCTCATCGCCGGCGCCATCGTCGCGGCCTGGTCGCCGAAGCTCAACGTTCCGGGCGACATGCTCGCGACGCTGGAACTCGTCAACGGCGTCAATCTCGGCGAGATCGCCGCCGGCCTCGCCGCGGTCGCCCGCGGCTGAGGCTGGTGCGCGTCGCGACGATCAGCCGGTGACCGTCGCGCCGCTCTCTTCTTCTTCCATGCTGACGGCGACGTCGGCATTGGCCGAGAGGCGGACGGTGCCGTTCTCGACCTCGGCGACGAGGCCGAGCGGGATGAAGTGGTGATGGCCCTGATGGTGGCCCTCGCCGCTGTCCTTCTTCACCAGCTTGATGCGGTCACCCTCGATCTTGTCGACGGTGCCGACATGGACGCCGTCGGCGCCGATGATGTCTGCATGTTCGCGGATTTCCGACGTGATGGTCATGGCGTGGTTCTCCTGTTGATGCAGGACCAACGCCGTGCCTCACGGAAGGATGCGGCTATTCGTGATAGAGCACCGAGCGCCCGCCATCGATGACGATGCAGGCGGCGTTGATGAAGGGTGCCTCGTCGGAGGCGAGGAAGAGCGCGGTCATCGCCACTTCCTCGGGCCGGCCGATGCGCTTCGGCGGGTGCATGTCGAAGACGCGCCGCCGCTCCGCCTCTGGATCGGGGAAGGTGTTCCAGTAGTCGATCGCGAGATCGGTCTCGATATAGCCGGGCGCGATGGCGTTCACGCGGATGCCCTCGGCGGCGTAGTCGATGCCGAGCGCGCGCGTCAGGCCGAGAAGCCCGTGCTTCGCCACCGGATAGGGGAAGCAGCCGGGTATGATGGTGAAGGAATGCGAGGAGGCGATGTTGACGATCGCCCCCGCCTTCGCGGCGCGCATCGCCGGCAGCACCGCCTTCGACATGCGCCAGACCCCGTCGAGATCGACGTCGAAGCAGCGCCGCCACTCGGCTTCCGTCGTCTCGTGCGGCTTGTGGAAGACGTTGATGCCGGCATTGTTGACGAGGATGTCGATGCGCCCGTGGCGGGCGACGACCGCCTCGGCGGCCGCCTCGACGCTTTCCGTGCTGGTCACGTCGGTCGCGATGAATTCGGCGGCACCGCCGGCCGCCGTGATGGCGGCGGCGGTGGCGGGTCCGGTGGCCGTGTCGCGCTCCGCGATCACGACGCTCGCGCCCTCGCGGGCAAAGGCATGGGCGATGGCGGCGCCGATGCCGCGGCCGGCGCCGGTGACGATGGCGACCTTGTCCTGAAGCCGTCCGGTCATCTGGCTCACCAGTCCACGATCGTGCCGTCGGGGAGGGCCGCCGCGCGGGTCGGGAACGGCTCCTGCCTGAATGGATGGCGGGCGGCGACCGCGAGATCGACCTCGACGCCGAGGCCGGGCGCCTCCGGCAGCTGCCAATAGCCGTCGACGCGGCGGATCGGGCCCTCGACGACCTCGAAATACCACGGCACGGCGCCGGTCATCTCTTCCTGGATGACGACATTCGGGGTCGCGATGTCGAAATGCAGCGCCGCGACGCCGGCGATCGGCCCGAGCGGATTATGCGGCGCGAGGCCGATGCCCGCGACCTCGGCGAGGGCCGCGATGCGCCGCGCCTCGCTGAAGCCGCCGCAATGGCAGAGATCGGGCTGCGCCACCGTCATGGT
>CAWZZK010000153.1:0-11171 GCA_963966455.1 Kaistia sp.
CTGACGGTTCAGGGCACACCGATCTGGCTGGCGCCGAAGGCGACGATCGTGTCGCCCCTCAGAAGATAGTTGATGCTCTGGAAGGCGGTGAAGCCGCCCTTCATGGCTGCGCCCTGGTTGATATAGGCGACCATGCCGTCGCGCGGGCTGACAGGGCCATAGGCCTTTTCGAGATCGGCGAGACTGCCGCCGAGCCCGGGCATGGGTTTCGCAGGCTTGGGACTGGCCAGGCCATTGCCCGGCGCATCGCAGACGGGGCTCGGCTGCGCCGCGGCCGCAGCGACCAGCGTCACGACCTTCGAATCACCGCCCGACTGGCCATCCGAGACGAACCAGACGAGCTGCGTATCGCTGCCGTCACCCAGCTGGTAGCAGAGCCAGTCCGCCGAGGCGACGCCGTCGGTCGCGTGATGGAGCGTTCCGCCGAAAGCGTCGTGCAGATCGCCGAGTGGCGTCTGGCCGAGAACGATCGTCGCCGGGCCTGCGGCGATGGTCGGGGCCGGCGGATTGGGGATCTCGTGCTGAGTCCCCTCGGCCGCGGCGCCGGAGAGCAGCGCCGCGGGAATACCCGTCAGTCTCGCGCCGTCATCGGCGAGCGCCATTCCGGCGGTCATCAGGACGAGGAGCGATGCGGCGGCGATCAGTCTCATGGCGGGCGTCCCGGATTGGCGGCTCCGGCGAGTTCCGGACAGCCGCCCGAGACTATTGGAACCACCCGGCGCGGTCCACAATGACGGCGATCAAGCGGTGGCCGAAACGGCAAGCGGCGCGACATGGCGCACGGCGAACGGCGCTCCGCGCTGCGGCTCGACGAAGACGGCGAGACGATCGATCATCAGCGGCTTGCCGTCGAAATCCGCGAAATGCCGCCGCAGCGCCGTCTCAACCGCCTCGGCATCCTCGCGCGGCACGCGACCGGTCAGCGACAGGTGGAAGCGGAAGGCACCGAAGACATAGGGATAGCCCCAGCGAACGAGATTGTGCTCCTCCTCCAGCGTCAGCCCGGCGGCGCGGCGGCGCGCCATGTCGGCCTCCGACATCGGCGCGCGGAAGGAATCGAAATCGGCGACGATCCGGCCCGCCCATTCGTCCAGTGCGTCGACCGGCTCGTTCGGGACCAAGGCGAAGAAGCGGCCGAGCCGCCGCAGCACCAGTTCGGGAATGGCGATCGGACGCGACGCGGCCGCGAAGGCATCCACCGCGGCCAGCAACTCGTCCTCGCTCCGCGCTTCAGCGAGCGCGAAAGGCGCCTTGAGCGTGCCGTGGAAACCGTAGCGGGCGGGATCGGCAAGATAGGCTTCGACCGTCTCGGGCGCGAGCCCTTCGACCGCGGGCAGCGGCAGGTCGGTCGCCCCGAAGGCGTCGCGGCCAAGCCAGGCGACGGCGGCGCGGGTCAGCGGATGATCGTGAGCGGGCGTGGCATAGATGGCGTAGCGCAAGACGGTCCTCTGCCTTCGGCGAAGCGGGCGGCCTCCTATCATTAGCCCGTCGCGCCGCCGGTGACGACGACGATCCGGCGACGGGCGGCGATCCGGCGCAGGCAGTGGAAATGCCTTGCCCGATCGGGCATCATGACATCGCCGCCGGGCGGGCGCCGAAGGAGAGATCATCATGACCAGCACGCTGCGCTTGGCAGCCTTTGCCGCTCTCGCCTCGGTGTCGATGGCCGGGCAAGCGGGCGCCTTCAGCTATTACGACGGCCACACGGCTCCCGTACCTGACTGGCAGGTGTTCGGCTTCGACCTGACGACCGTGCCCGGCGATGTCGCCTCGCTGATGGCCTTCAAGGCTTCGCTCGACCCTCGCCTGCAGCTCGCCGTCAACAATCGCTGCAAGCAGGACATCGTCTCCATGCCCTGGCGCTATTCGTCCAAGGTGCGGATGTTCTGTTGGGGCCACTGACCAGCGCCGCAGCTCCCTCACATCGTAGAACTCTGACCCCGCGCCTGATCGAGCGGCGCCTGCTTGGTCCACGCTCGTTGGTCACGAGCACCCGCCTGCCCCGCGCGAAGCGCGCGCTGTTGCGCTTCAGCTTGTCGTGCCGTGTCGTGGAACGAAAATACCGCGCCGCCGTTTGCCTCCCGGAAGCTGCCGATGCCTGATCGATCAAGGTCATCGGCAGTACCGCAGAGACACGAACCCATAGCGGGAAGGTCCTCCGACGCTTCTCGTGGCACTCAGGGAGCTCAAGATGGCGCTTTACACTTTCGGCAAGCTCGTCGCCGGCGGACTTCTTCTTTCGACGCTCGCCTTTACTCCGGCACTCGCGCAGGACGCCTCGTCGGATACGCCGTCCGTCAATCCGGGTACGGGTGCCGCGACGACGCCGACGACCCCGGGCACTTCCAATACGACCGATCCTTCGAACGGCGTTTCGCCCGAGTCGTCGAGCGAGACCGACAAGCCGGGCGGTGCAATCGCCGACCAGGACGTGTTCGGCTTCGACATCACCATGGGCACGGCGAATCTGACGGCCGAGCAGATGATGGCGGCCAAGAACACCTGCCGCGATCAGGTCACGATCGAGCCGACCCGCTATTCCTCGACCGTTCGCAGCTTCTGCGATCAGCTAAAGTGATCGCCGGGCGCACGCTCCAGCGCGCGCCTCAATCGTGAAACGAACTCGCGCCGCGCGGCAGGCTCCTCGAGCCCGCGCGGCGCGTAGACGTCCCGGTCCAGGAAATGGCCGGTGAGCCGGAAGGCGTCCTCCAGTGCGGTGGCAGCGTCATTGGCGCCGCGCCCACCGGTCAAAAGCGCCGGCAGGACCAGCAGCCGCTCTTCATAGCCACGCGCGCCTTCGGCGCTGACGGCGCGGCCGCTGCGCGGCGAGACGAAGACGAGCCCCTCGGTCGCCCCTGTCACGGCACATCGTGACAGATCGAGGCCGAAGCCGCTCTCTTCCAGCAAAGCCAGTTCGAAGCGCGCCATGAAGGTGCCGATGTCGATTGGCTCGGGGCCGCTCGAGGCCGCGAAGCCCGCCATCGCCGCCTCGGCGGCGTCGTGGAGCCCTTGGTGGCTTTCCCGCTCGGCCAGCAGCCTCAGATGACCGACCAGCACCTGGAGCGCGAACAGCGCCAGCGGGCGATCGATGATCGCAGCCGCGCGGAGGAAGACGGGCTCCACCGTGAAGACGCCGAGTTGGTCGTCGAGCCGCGCGCGCCATGTCGCCGCGACGCGGTTGCCGGGCTGCAGGACCGGCGCCAAGCGCTTGGATCGGCCGCCGCGGACGACGCCGAGCTGGCGGCCGCGCAGCGCAGTCATCAATTCGAGGATGACGCTGGCCTCGCCGAGGCGGCGGACACCGAGCACGATGCCCTCATCGCTCCATTGCATCGCCGCGTCCGTCCCGTCCTCTCGCCTCCGGCCGATGCGCCGGATTCATCTCCATCTGGTCATGGATGGCGGCCCGCGCCAGCTTCGGCTCGACAAGCCGCGGAAACAGATGTACTGCCGAATAACCAGGTCAAAAAGCAAAAGGCCCGGCGTTTCCGCCGGGCCTTCCCCATTCCCGTGAGGGAACGATTACCAGGAGCGCTTCATCCAGAGGTTGACAGCCCAGACGTCGCCGTCCAGATCGCCACCGTCGAGGAGGTCGCGGTCGACATTCGCATGCGAATACTGACCGTCGAGCATCAGGTCGAGACCGGCAACCGGCGTCCAGCCCGTCGAAGCGACGAAGCGGTAGGCGTCGATGTTGGTGTCGTCGTAGTAGCCATCGCCGTCATAGGCAGCGTAGCCGCCCGACACAGCCGACCAGACCGTGGGGGTCCAGACATGCTTGTACGAAGCGAGGGCCGACCAGCTGGAGCCCGGAGCGACGGCGGCGTTGAACACCGAGTCAGCCGAGGCGATGCCGTTGCCGACGAGGCCCGCAACCGACGTACCGCCGGCGATGCCGGTGTACGAGTTGGCGTTGTCGCCATACGAAGCGGTGACGAAGAACTTGTCGCCGGCCGAGAAGCTGTCGAGAGCGAACTCGACGCTGCCGCCGATGGCCCAGCCCGTCTTGGCTTCGTAGTCGTACGGAACGAGCGCCGTGCCGAGACCCGTGCGGTCGACCGCGGCGTTCACATAGGCAGCGGCCAGCTTCGTCGAGAAGATGCCCGAGGCGTAGGTGATCGCGCCGACGACGTCCGGAATGTTGCTCTGGCCGCCGAAGTAGTAGACGCCGCCATCGTTGACCAGGCCATCGATGCCCGGGGCAGCGCCACGGTCACGCTGGTCTTCGATCGAGAGGGCGAGACCGAAGCCGTTGACGGCATAGGTCGCCTGGATGTGGTCGGTGGACGAGTCCGAACCGAACACGCCGGTGTCGGTGTAGCCGCGGCCGAAGTCGAACAGCGAGGTGAAACGACCAGCCTTGATCGGCCCGATCGACAGCCAGGCGCTGTCAACATAGGCCGAATTGGTGGCCGAGTTGACGATCTGCGCAGCCGACTGCGAGAAGTTGCCGGAGTTGCCGGTCTGGGCGCGGAAGTCCAGGAAACCGGTGAGGTTGCCGAACTCGGTGACCGACGAGGCGGTCAGCTGGATCGAAGCTTCCGTGTAGAAGTTCGACCAGTTCGAGGTCGGGTAATAGCCATTGTAGACGCCGAAGTCGGTGTCGCCGAAGGCGGTGCCGAACTTCACATAGCCACCGACCTTGATGCAGGTGTCGGTGCCGGGCGAGTAGAAGAAGCCCGAGCCAAAAGCGTCGCAGACCTTCACGTAGTCGACCGGCTCGGCGACCGTGAGATCCGCCGCCTGAGCGCCACCAGCCACGATCATCGCAGCGGCAGAGCCGAGGAGAAGGGTCTTGAAGTTCATATCCTGACCTCCAAAAGGTTAAACCAGGAGATATTTCTTTCTTCTCGTCGCCACCGGATCGATCTCTCGATCTTTCCGTCAGTCGGCTCGCTCGAAGTCCGTCAAATCCCCGTTCGGCTGCATCTGCCTTTTGATTGTCCCCCACCCCTGGGTGACAGGCGCAACAGCGGGAACCGTTTTGCGATTCCGTGAAAGTGATCATACCGAAAGCCGCCGGGGCCGCTATGACGGAATTGCAACACTGCCGACCGTCGTCACGACTTCGCGATTAAGGTCTTCGAAAGAAGTGTTAACGCGCTGACGAGAATTGACTTTTCCCGACAGGTATCGGCCGCGCTTGTACCTTCGGCGGCACCGGAGCATGGTGCCGCCCCTGTTCAAGCCCTGCAAGGATCGGTTCCCATGCCCCCCATCGAACGCGACGCGATTCTGGCGCGACTCGCCACCATCCCCGGACCGGACGGCTCGGGAGACATCGTTTCGCTCGGCCTCGTCTCGGACATCGTCGTCAACGGCGGCAAGGTCATGTTCTCGATCACCGTCGACGCGGCCCGCGCCCAGACGATGGAGCCGCTGCGCGCCCGAGCGGCGGAGGCGGTCAAGGCGCTGCCGGGCGTCGACAGCACGCTGGTCATCCTGACGGCGGAACGGAAGGGCGGCGCGGCTCAGGCTCCGGCCCACGCCCATCCCCACCCGCCGCGCGCGCCCGCCTCGCCGGCGGCGTCGGCGAGCGGCAAGCCGGGCATTCCCGGCGTCGGCGCCATTGTCGCCGTGGCCTCGGGCAAGGGCGGCGTCGGCAAATCGACGACCGCGGTCAATCTCGCGCTCGGCCTCGCCGCCAACGGGCTGAAGGTCGGCCTCCTCGATGCCGATATCTATGGTCCCTCGGTGCCGCGCCTGCTTGGCCTTTCCGGTAAGCCGCAGACGCAGGACGGGCGCACGCTCGTTCCCATGCAGGCCTTCGGCATCAAGGCGATGTCGATGGGCTTCCTCGTCGAGGAGGACACGCCGATGATCTGGCGCGGCCCGATGGTGATGTCGGCGCTGACGCAGATGCTGCGCGAAGTCGCCTGGGCGCCGCTCGACATCCTCGTCGTCGACATGCCGCCGGGAACCGGCGATGCGCAGCTCACCATGGCGCAGCAGGTGCCGCTCGCCGGCGCGGTGATCGTCTCGACGCCGCAGGATCTCGCGCTGATCGACGCGCGCAAGGGGCTCGGTATGTTCCGCAAGGTGAACGTGCCGGTGCTCGGGATCGTCGAAAATATGAGCTATTTCCTCTGCCCGCATTGCGGCGGGCGGTCGGACATTTTCGGCCATGGCGGCGCGCGCCACGAGGCCGAGAAGCTCGACGTTCCCTTCCTCGGCGAGATCCCGCTCGAGCTCGCGATCCGCGAGACCTCGGACGCCGGCACGCCGATCGTGGCGACCGCCCCCGACAGCGCTCATGCCGCCGTCTATCGCACGATCGCGGGACGGATCGCGGCGGCGGTCGCGGGCGGCGCCGGGGCAAAGCCGGCGCCGCGCATCGTCATCGAATAGTTCAGGCCTTCAGCGCCGCGGCATTGACGGCGAGGAAATCCTGTACGGAGCCTGGCTCGCGGCCCGTCCAGTCCTTGACCACCGAGGTGGTGATGGCATGGAAGCCCTCGGCGGCCGCGACATCGAACGCAACGAGGCCGTCGACCATGGCCGGCGGCAGCCCGGCCGCGGCGAGGCCCTGCTTCATCGCCTCGGCCGGCAGCGCGACATGCTTGACGGGCTTGCCGGATATCTCGGACGCAAGCGCGGCGAGTTCGTCCTGCGTCACCGGAGCGGGGCCGGTCACGTCGAGAATCGACTTGCCCGTCGCCTTGGCCAGCACCGCCGCGGCCGTCCGGGCGCAATCGGCGCGCAGCACATAGTTTCGGCCGCCGGTGCCTGTCGCGGTGTAGAGTGTGCCCGTCGCGATCGCGTGCGGCAGGCCGAACAGCAGATAGTCCGTGTAGATGTGGTCGCGCAGCAGCGTGAAATCGGCGCCGGACGCGATGACGGCCTGTTCCGTCCAGAAGTGATCGCCGATGAGGCCCGGCTCCGCCGTCGGATAGGGCGCAGGAGCCGAGAGATAGGCAATGTGGCCGACACCGGCGGCCACAGCCGCGGCGACGGCCGCGCGATGCTGGGCGAGACGGCGGCCCGGGACGTCGAGCGCATCGGTCGAGACAAGGAGCAGGCGGTCGCCGCCCGCGAAGGCGGCGGCGAGTGTTTCCGGCCGATCGAAGTCGGCGGCGCGGATCTCGGCGCCCTTAGCGGCGAGGTCGGCGAGCTTCGAGGGATCGCGCGTGGTGCCGATCACCTTGCCGGCGCCCGATTCGAGCAGCGTTTCGACGACGAGACGGCCGAGATGGCCGCCGGCGCCGGTGACGAGGAGTGTGGGTTCGCTCATGTGTCGCTCTTCCTGATGTCCGGGTCCGGGTCGCGGCAGCCTTCCCGGCGCCGTCCCGGTTACGGTTCGTAACTAAGCGCTTGAACTGCCGCCGTGAAGAACGCATGTTGCCGGCACCAAGGCACATGGCCGGAACCGCCTGGCGGCGGTTGCGCGGTCATAGCGCTGCAATGAAAGGATTTCCGACGATGGATCGGCTCGAGGACGGCGCGCGTGCGGTCTCGGAGGCGGAGGATTTTGCGTCCGCACGTCTCGGGCTGCCGGGCTGTGCGCCGGAGATGGCGGCGCTCGAGGCGGGCTTCGGCGCGGCAGCGCTTTCCGCTGCCGATTGCCCCGTGCGCGACGTGCTCGACAGGCTCGGCGATGCCTGGAGCTTTCTCGTCGTGCTGCGCCTCGCAGACGGGCCGCAGCGCTTCAACGCGCTGAAGCGCCGGGTCGGCGGGGTGTCGCAGCGCATGCTGACCGTGACGCTGCGCAGCCTCGAGCGCGACGGTCTCGTGTCGCGCACCGTTTATCCGACGACGCCGCCCATGGTGGAGTACCGGCTGACCCCGCTCGGCGAATCGCTGGTGGAGCCCATGGCGGCGCTGACGCGCTGGGCGGCGCGCCACCATGACAGCGTCCGCGCGGCGCGCTCTCGCTATGATTCGGCCGCGGCTTGAGCCGCCGCGAGCTGCTGCTGCTTACTTGCCGCACTTCATGTTGAAGGTGCCGGCCACGGCGACGCCCTTCAGCGAGGAATCGCGCTTCAGCCGCATCGTGACCGTCGCGCCCTCGACAAGCTCGGCGGCGCCGGAATTCAGCACCACCTCGCCCTTGCTGCCGACCGTGCTCTTATATTCGATGATGAGCATGGCATCGGCCGGCACGCCGCCGACGCCAACGCGCCAGACGTGATTCTCCGGCGACTCGATGATGACGGCCTCGCCCTCGCTCATGCCCTGCGGCACCTGCAGCGTCCAGCGGGTCTGCTTGCAGGCCGGGTCCTTGGCGGCGAAGGCCGCGGCCGGGCCGAAGACCGCCGCGGCGGCGATGGCCGCTGCGGCGAAGCGGGTGAGGCGTCGGGGCGTCTTGATCATGATGGTCGCTCGTCCGTGACGCGGGCGTGGCCCGGCAGTGGCTGGAAGGATGGCCACCAGAAATACAGCAATGACGGCCGAGGCCAAACGCCGATTAGCGCGGCATCAGCCCTTTCAGCGCGACATAATGGAGAAGCATGATCGTCTTCGCATCGCAGATGCGGCCGTCGAAGGACATGGCGAGCGCCTCCGTGAACGGGAGTTCCAGCACTTCGATATCCTCGCCCTCCGCCTCGTGGCCACCGCCCTGGCCGTGGCGGTCGCCGGGCCGATAGCGGGCGATGAAGAGATGCAGCTTCTCGACGACGCTGCCCGGCGACATGAAGCTGACCAGCACTTCCTCGGGCGTCTCGATCGTGACGCCCATCTCCTCCTCCGCCTCCTTGCGGATGCAGGTCACCGGATCGTCGGCGTCGAGGAGCCCGGCGCAGGCCTCGATCAGCGGCTCGGCATGGCCGCGCTTGTAGGCCGGGAAGCGGAACTGGCGGATGAGCAGCACCGTGCCGCGATCAGGGTCATAGGCGAGCACGGCGGCGCCGTCGCCGCGGTCATAGGTCTCGCGGATCTGGCGCTGCCAGGTCCCGTCCGAACGCTGGTAGTCGAAGAGGTTGCGGTCGAGCTTGCCCCAGTTGCGCGAAAGGGGCGTCGTCTCGACGATGCGGACGCGGTCGTTCCAGTCGGTCATGCCGGATTCCTGATGCGAAAGGCCCGAAGGCCAGCTTGTCGCGTGCATTGATACCGCAACGGATGAACAAATCACGACCGGACCGGCCGCGGGACGATGCGAGAAAAAATGTCGGATCACTCACTGGCCGTTCGTCATGTCGAGGAACCGGGCGCGACGCGGCCGGAGCAGCAAGGGAAACAAAGCGATGCGCGTGATGGTGATCGTCAAGGCGACGAAGGACAGCGAGGCCGGCGCGATGCCGACCCCGGAACTCATCGAGGCGATGGGGCGCTTCAACACGGAACTGATCACGGCCGGAATTATGAAGGCGGGCGAAGGCCTCAAGCCGTCCTCCTTCGGCAAGCGCGTCGCCTTCGACGGGGCCAGCCGCCTCGTCATCGACGGTCCATTCGCCGAGACCAAGGAGCTCATCGCCGGCTACTGGCTGTGGGAAGTCGCCGACATGGACGAGGCGGTCGCCTGGGTGAAGCGCTGCCCCAATCCGATGCCGGGGCCGAGCGAGATCGAGATCCGGCCGGTCATCTCGATGGAGGATTTCGCGGAGGTGATGACCGAGGAAGGCGCCGCCATCCACGAGAGCAACCGCGTCCGCCTCGAAGGCTGACAAATCAGACGGCCGCGCGGCCGCCCGTCGCGGCGATCTCGCGCTTCAGCCAGTCGCGGAAGAGGCGCACCTTGCGGCTGCGCGTCGAGGCGGCCGTCGTGACGAACCAGTAGGCGAGGCAGCTCTCGACGGCGATGTCGAAGGGACGGATCAGGCGGCCGAGCGCCAGCGCATCGGCCACTACCATCTCCCAGGCGAGCATCACCCCCTGCCCCGCCACCGCCGCCTCCAGCGCGAGGATCGGATCGGAAAAGCGCGGACCGGCCAGTTCCTTCATGTCGAGGCCGGCCGCGCTGAACCAGTCGCCCCAGGCGACCATCGTGCCCTCGTCATGGATGATCGGGACGGCGGCGAGATCGGCCGGCGCTCTCAGCCGATCGGCCCATTCCGGCGCCGCGACGGGGAAGAAGGGCTGCGCCAGCAGCTTCTCCGCCTCCACATCCGGCCAGTCGCCCTTGCCGAGTCGGATCGCGCAATCGATGTCGCTATGGTTGAGGTCGACCAGCGTGACCGACGCGGCGAAGCGGATCTCGATCTCCGGATGCTCGCGCGTGAAGCGGCCGAGGCGCGGCACCAGCCAGCGCGCGGCGAAGGCCGGCGCGGCAGTCAGCGTCAGTGTCCCGCGATGGCTCTCCTCGATCGCGGCGATGCCGTCGGAGAGCGCGCGGAAACCCTGACGGAAATGCGGCAGCGCCGCCTCGAGGGCCGGGGTCGGCCGCATTCCATCCCGCATCCTCTCGAAAAGGACATAGCCGAGCCGTTCTTCGGCCCGACGAATATGTTGACTGACGGCTCCGGGCGTCACGCCGAGCTCGGCGGCCGCGGTCGACAACGTGCCACCGCGGCCGACGATTTCTATCGCCCGAATAGCGTTGAGCGGCACCTTGAACGGATTTGCCATAGAGAAAAGCTATAGTGTGACCGAGATCATGTCGATAGGGGGCCGGCCGGTCTATCTCCATATTCGGTGGCGTCGCAGCCTGGGAGAACGACCATGATCATCACCAGCCTCTATCGCGCCATCATCGAATGGGCGGCCCGCCCCGCGCTCGCCCATGACAACGAAAACGCGCTGTGGCGCCTGAGCGCCCACGATCTCGCCGATCTGCCGATCGGCCCCGAACCTGACAATGAAGGGGCCGCTTTCGACGCGGCCCGCCGCGACCGCTGCGCCTAAGCGGTCCGGACATCCCCGAGGAGAGAGCCATGTCGTTGCGTGAGGCCACGCTTCTGCGCCGTGAGGAGAATGAAGGCCGGGAGCGCCTTCAGGATCACTACAAGACGCTGAACCCGCATCTGCAGGCGGCTCTCCTGCACGCCCGCGCCACCGAGCGCCGCGAGCGCCCCGAGCCCTGCGGCGGCGATTCCGACATGGATTGACGAGAGCGTCGCGCGGCAGACTGGCGCGCCCCCTCCTTCACCTCTCCCAGAGGGAGAGGTGGACGGCGAAGCCGGCGGGTGGGGGGTTCGGGGCTCTTCGGAGAGGTCACGCGCCCCACCCCCGCCGGCGGGGGGCGCCCGCCCCCCGGGGGGGGGGGGGGAGGGGCCCCCCCCCGCCGCGCGGGGGCC
>CAWZZK010000154.1:0-35000 GCA_963966455.1 Kaistia sp.
GGCGGCGCCGGCGCCGCAGAAGGCTGCGCCTGCGATCCGCTTCCAGCGCTTCGAGGATCTCGTCGCTTTCGTCGGGCAGAAGCGCGACCTGCCGCTCAAGCTGGCGCTGGAGCGCGAGGTGCGCGTCATCCGCTTCGAGCCGGGCCTTCTCGAATTCGAGCCGACCGAGCATGCCTCGCGCACGCTCGCCTCCGACCTGTCGCGCCGGATCACAGAATGGACGGGCGAGCGTTTCTCCGTCGTGGTCGGGCGCGGCGCGACGAGCGAGACGATCGCCGAGCGCCAGGAAGCCGAGCGCCTGCGCCAGAAGAGCGACGCCAGGGCGGATCCGCTGGTCGCCGCGGTGCTCGCGCGTTTCCCCGGCGCCGAGATCGTCGACGTGCAGATCCGCGGCGAGGAAAGCGCCGAGGCGCCGATCGCGCCGCCGCCTGTCGAGGCCGGCGACGACGGCGCCGAACAGGCCGACGACTGAACGAAGAGCCAATCGAAGCGAGAGGAACACCGCCGATGCGCGACATCATGGGCATGATGAGCAAGGCCAAGGAACTGCAGTCCAAGATGCAGGCCATGCAGGACGAGATCGCCACCCTCGAGGTCGAGGGCAGCGCCGGAGCCGGGCTCGTCACCGTCACCATGACGGCCAAGGGCGATCTCCGGAAGATCGCCATCGACCCCTCGCTGCTGAAGGCTGACGAGGGCGAAATCCTCGAAGACCTCGTCATCGCCGCCCATGCCGACGCGCGCGGAAAGGCCGAGAAGCTGATGGCCGACAAGATGCAGTCGCTGACCGGCGGCCTCGGCCTGCCCCCCGGCATGAAGCTGCCGTTCTGAGTCAGGCGGCCACCCTTGTCTTCACCTCTCCCTGTGGGAGAGGTCGACGCGCGGCCCGCGCGGCAGGTGAGGGTTACGGCTTCCCCGGAGACGGCGCGCCCCTCACCCGGACCTTCGGTCCGACCTCTCCCCATGGGAGAGGTGAAGGGAAGCCGGACCGGCCATCCTCCGGAAGAGGTGAAGGGCAGCGGGTCGTGTCATCCGCGTTGCCTGTCGTTACGTGAAAAGAGGCCAATCATGCCGCGCGCCGTCGCCGGTCCCGAGATCGAGAGGCTGATCCAACTGCTGGCGCGGCTGCCCGGTCTCGGGCCGCGCTCGGCACGCCGGGCAGCGCTGGCGCTCGTCAAGAAGAAGGACCTCCTGCTCGCGCCGCTGGCGAGCGCGATGACCGTCGCCGCCGAGCGGATCGTCACCTGCTCGGTCTGCGGCAATGTCGATACCGCCGATCCCTGCACGATCTGCACCGATGCGAGCCGGGACGCGCGCACCATCGTCGTCGTCGAGGATGTCGCCGATCTCTGGGCGCTGGAGCGGGCCGGCGCGATCGATGCCCGCTATCATGTCCTCGGCGGCACGCTGTCGCCGCTCGACGGCGTCGGTCCCGACGATCTCACCATCGACGCGCTCGTCGCGCGCTGTTCCTCGGGCGAGGTGTCCGAGGTGATCATCGCCGTCAACGCCACGGTCGATGGCCAGGCGACGGCGCATGTGATCATGGATCGCCTCGCCGGCCTGCCGGTCAAGGTCTCGCGCCTCGCCCATGGCGTGCCGGTCGGCGGCGAGCTCGACTATCTCGACGAAGGCACCCTCTCGGCCGCGATCCGGGCCCGGACGCCGCTTTGACGACAAGGACTGCACCGATGATCCCCGACGACATCCTTGCCGAGGCGCATCGCTACTGGTGCGGCCATCTGCCGACGGCGGAGTATTTTCCGGAAGAGAAGGCGGCGATCTGGTTCGAGCGCAGCGAGGCGACCGATACCGAGATCTTCACGATGTTCGGCCCGTTCCTCGACGCGGTCGCTGCCAATGACTGGGTGCTCGCCGATCTCGACCGGACCGAGATCGTCGGCCTCGTGATCATGCTCGACCAGTTCCCGCGCAACATCTTCCGCGCCGACAAGCGGGCCTTCGCCTATGACGAGACCGCCCGGCGCCATGCCCGGGCGGCGATCGCGGCGGGTGTCGGGCGCTTCGCGCTGATCGAGCGCGTGTTCCTCTATCTCCCCTTCGAGCACAGCGAGGCGATCGAGGATCAGGACCTCTCTGTCCGCCTGTTCGAGGACCTCCTCGCCGCCGCGCCGGCCGAGCAGGAGGAGACCTACAAGGACTATCTCGTCTACGCCGAGAAGCACCGCGACCTGATCCGCCGTTTCGGCCGCTTCCCCCACCGCAACGCCTGGCTCGGTCGCGAGAACACGCCCGAGGAGACAGCCTTCCTCGCCGAGCACGGGCGCGGTTACTGAGCCCTCACTCCCCTGCCAGCAGATCGCGCTGAACCGGCAAGGCTGTCTCGTCCTCGGCGAGCTCGAGCGCGCCGATCCGCTCGCCGCGCGCCTTCACCTTGCGGGTAGAGACGAGGATGTCCTCGATGTCGCGCGAGGCCTGGCCGAAATGCGTCTGCAGCTTGCCGACGCGCTCGTCGAGGCGGCCGACATCCTCGATCAGCTTCATCACCTCGTTCTGGATGAGATGCGCCTGCGCCCGCATGTCGGCATCGCGCAGGATCGACTGGATGACCTGGATCGACAGGAGCAGCAGCGAGGGCGAGACGATGACGACGCGCAGCCGGTGCGCCTGCTGCACGACATCCTCGAACCGTTCGTGGATGCTGGAGAAGATCGATTCGGACGGCACGAACATGAAGGCCGTGTCCTGCGTCTCGCCGGGGATGAGATAGCGCTCGGCGATGTCCTTCAGATGCTTGCCGACATCGCGGCGGAACTGCGCCTCGGCGCCGCGCAGGAAATCGCCGCCCTCCGAGGCGCGGATCGCGTTCCAGGCTTCGAGCGGGAATTTCGCATCGATGACGAGGCGCGGCGCGCCGTTCGGGAATTCCACCACGCAGTCCGGCCGGTTGCCATTGGAGAGCGTCGCCTGGAACGCATAGCGGCCGCGCGGCAGGCCGTCCTGGACGATCGCTTCCATCCGCGCCTGCCCGAAGGCGCCGCGCGTCTGCTTGTTGGCGAGGATCGCCTGCAGGCCGACGACCTGGCTCGACAGTTCGGTGAGGTTCTTCTGCGCGGTGTCGATCACCGCCAGCCTTTCGTTGAGGCGGGAGAGATCGGCATGGGCGCTGCGCGCCTGTTCGGTCATGCTCTGGCCGATGCGGTGGCCGAGCATGTCCATGCGCTCCGAGAGCCCGTGCACGAGGTCGGACTGCCGGCGCGCGAGAAGCTCGGCCATGGCGTTCATCCGCCCGGCCATCTCGCTCTGCATGCGCATCACCTCGGCGAGCCGCTCCTCGGCGGCGTCCTCCTCATAGGCGTCGGCGCGGCGGCGTCCTGCGAGGACCGCGAGGAGGAGGATGAAGAGCAGCAGCGCCGCTCCGGCGAGCGCTGTCTCGAGCAGCGTGACGGAATGGCCGGCGAGGTCGAACAGGACTGTCTGCATTTGTAGATTCATATCAGATTCTGTTGACGCAACCAGATCAAAACAAGAACATTTGTCAGCGAAACCGGCGGCGGGACAGGCTTTCCACGATTGACCGGCCTCGGCCGAGCGCCTATTTCAGGCGCCACGCCCGAGGAGTTCCATGTCCAAGCTCGACATCATCACCCTGCCGGATCCGAAGCTGCGTCTCGTGAGCGCGCCCGTCGAACGCATCGACGACGAGCTGCGGCGCTTCCTCGACGACATGCTGGAGACGATGTACGAGGCGCCCGGCATCGGGCTCGCCGCCATCCAGGTCGGGGTGCCGCGCCGCATCGTCACGATCGACGTCTCGCCGCGCGAGGAAGGCCAGCCCCGCTCCCCGCTCTTCCTCATCAATCCAGAGATCGTCTCCTCTGTCGATGACCGTTCGGTCTATGAAGAAGGCTGCCTCTCGATCCCCGATTACTATGCCGAGGTAGAACGGCCGGCCGGCGTTCGGCTCCGTTACCTCGACCGCGACGGCAGGCAGCAGGAAATCGAGGCCGATGGCCTGCTTTCGACCTGCATCCAGCACGAGGTCGACCATCTCGACGGAAAACTCTTCATCGATTATCTGTCGCGGCTGAAGCGCGACATGGTCATCCGCAAGTTCACCAAGGCCGCCAAGAGCGGGACCAAGCCGGAATTCAAGTCGCATGCCAGCGAAGAGATGTGAGGGATGAGCCTCCGCATCGCCTTCATGGGCACGCCGGATTTCGCGGTGCCGACACTAACGGAGATCGTCGGCCAGGGCCATGAGGTCGTCGCCTGCTATACGCGGGCTCCGAAGGCCGCCGGCCGCGGGATGGAAGAGCGGAAGTCGCCGGTCCACCTCGTCGCCGAACGCTTCGGCATCCCCGTCTTCACGCCGCGCTCGCTGAAGGGCGAGGAGGAGCAGGCGGCGTTCGCGGATCTCGATCTCGATGTGGCGGTCGTCGTCGCCTATGGCCTGATCCTGCCGAAGCCGGTCTTGGACGCCCCCCGCGATGGCTGCCTCAACCTCCATGCCTCGCTGCTGCCGCGCTGGCGCGGTGCGGCGCCGATCCATCGCGCGATCATGGCGGGCGATTCCGAAAGCGGCGTCATGGTTATGCAGATGGAGGAGGGGCTCGACACCGGCCCCGTCGCCATGGCCGAACGCATCGCCATTCCACCCGATGCGACGACCGGCGACCTGCATGACCGCCTGGCCAGGCTCGGCGCCGATCTGATGGTGCGCGCGCTGGCGGCGCTGTCGCGTGGCGCGCTGGCGACCCAGCCTCAGGCGGAAGCCGGCGTCACCTATGCGGCCAAGATCGACAAGGGCGAAACGCGGATCGACTGGTCGCGCGACGCCCGCGCCGTGCATGACCATATCCGCGGCCTGTCGCCCTTTCCCGGCGCCTGGTGCGAGATGGAGCTTTCCGGCAAGACCGAGCGGGTGAAGATCCTCCGCTCGACCGCCGGCGAAGGCAGCGGCCCGCCCGGAACCGTGCTCGACGACCGGCTGACGATCGCCTGCGGCAGCGGCGCGGTGCGCCTCGTCGAACTGCAGCGGGCCGGCGGCAAGCCGCTCTCGGCGGAGGCGTTCCTGCGCGGGGCGAGCGTTTCTAGAGTGAACTAGCCATTAAGGCGGAACGCACTCTGAAGGATCTCCACTAGCTGCCGGGCTGAGCCTTCATCGAGCTGCATCGACTGGCTCTTCTTTCCTTTATGCTCCCTCCCGGGTCGTCCATAGCTGTCAAGCTGAACAAATACACGGTCGTCCTTCTCGAACACCGCATAGCTTGCGCGGACTTCGTCATGAATGGAGTTTCGCTCCATATGACCGTTTAGGTCAAACTGCCGAATAAGTGCCATACCGCTCTCCTAGCTAGTACCAAGGGAACAGAAGACTTGCCGCGCTACAAGATCCTCGTCGAATATGACGGCCGGCCCTATGCCGGCTGGCAGCGGCAGGCGAACGCGCCCTCGGTGCAGCAGACGCTCGAAGAGGCGATCCAGCGTTTCTCCGGCGAGGCGGCGGTCACCAAGGGCGCCGGCCGGACGGATTCGGGCGTGCATGCTACCGGTCAGGTGGCGCATTTCGATCTTTCCGGCGTCTGGACGGGGCTGCGCATCCGCGACGCCATGAACGCGCAGCTGCGCCCGGCTCCGATCGCGGTCATCGAAGCGGCGCCCGTCTCCGACAGCTTCGATGCGCGGCGCTCGGCGACGAAGCGCCATTATCTTTATCGCGTGCTCGATCGCCGCGCGCCGGCGGCCCTCGACATCGACCGGGTGTGGGACGTACGTCGGCGCCTCGATATCGAGGCGATGCGCGAGGGCGCCAAGCTCCTGCTCGGCAAGCACGATTTCACGACCTTCCGCTCGGCAGACTGCCAGGCGAAGAGCCCGCTCAAGACGCTCGACGCCATCGAGATCCGCCGTGCCGGCGACGAGATTCTGTTCGAGGTTTCTGCCCGCTCATTCCTGCACAACCAGGTGCGCTCGATGGTGGGGACGCTGAAGAAGGTCGGCGAGGGGAAATGGCCGCCTTCGAGGGTCGGCGATGTGCTGGAAGCGCGTGACCGCAAGGCCTGCGGGCCGGTGGCGCCGCCCGGCGGGCTCTATCTCGTCCGCGTCGAGTATGGCGTGCTACAGGCCGAAGAGCCGGTCGATGACCTGGCTGAGGACGATGCTTAGCACGAGGTCGGCGGCGATCAGCGCGGCGGCGAAGCCCGCGCCCTTGCCGAGCGTCCAGCGGATGATGCGGTAGTTGTAGAAGATGCCGACGCCGAGAATGGCGAGCAGCATGAGTTGCGCCATCTCGATCGACAGGAAGCCGAAACCGAGCAGCAGCGCGATCGCGGCGAGCGGCACCGAGAGGACCAGCCGCGCCCAGTTGCAGACGACGATATAGGCGACATAGAAGCGCGTGATGCCGAGCTGGCTCGCGAAGAGCGCCAGCAAGGCCGGCATGGCCACCCAGTCGACCACGTAATCCGTCAGCTGCGCGGCTATGAAGGCTGCGTCCGAACCGTTGTCGACGATCGAATCGGCGAGCAGCATGCCGTGCTGCACGGCCGCGTTGATCGCAGCGAAGGGCAGGGCGAGCAGCATGGCGCGGAAGGAATGCCAGAAGCCATCGACCGAGAGATCGAATTCCGACAGCGCCTCGCGCCGGCCGAGCAGCAGCCGGGTGGCGCCGCGGATCGAGCTGCGGGTCGCGGGATCGAGCATTTTGCGCCGGGCCTCAGCCGAACCAGTCGTCGAGGAAGCGGCGATAGATGGCGGTGAGCGCCACGAGGTCGTCGACCGCGGCACGCTCGTCGACCTGGTGCATCGTCTCGCCGACGAGGCCGAATTCGACGACCGGGCAGTAGTCCTTGATGAAGCGGGCGTCCGATGTGCCGCCGCTCGTCGAGAGCTCCGGCCGGCGGCCGGTCACGCTCTCGACCGCGTCGGAGAGGCTGTCGATCAGGGTGGCCGAATGGGTGAGGAAGGATTCGCTCGATCCCTCCATCAGCTCGAGCTCGTAGGCGATCTCGTTGCCTGCCGCCTCGTCGAGCCGGGCCGCGAGCCAGGCTTCCAGCGTCGCCACCGTCCACTGGTCGTTGAAGCGGATGTTGAACCGGGCGCTGGCCTCGGCCGGGATGACATTCCAGGCCGTGTTGTCGACATCGAGGCCGACAAATTCGAGATTGGACGGATCAAAGCGCTCCGAGCCCTCGTCGAGCGCCTCGGCGGTGACCCGGCGGATCAGCTTGGTCAGCTGCGGGATCGGGTTGATGGCGAGGTGCGGATAGGCGACATGGCCCTGGCGGCCGAACACCGTGATGCGGCCGGACAGGCTGCCACGCCGGCCGACCTTGATCGCGTCGCCGAGGCGCTTCGGATTGGTCGGTTCGCCGACGATCGCCGCATCGAAGCGCTGGCCGTGCCTCGCCGCCCAGTCGAGCAGCTTGACGGTACCGTTGACCGAGGGGCCTTCCTCGTCGCCGGTGATGAGCAGCGAGATCGTGCCCTGTGGCGTGCCGCCGCGATCCGCCAGATAGCCGAGCGCCGCGGCGACGAAGGCCGCGATGCCGCCCTTCATGTCGACCGCGCCGCGGCCATGGACGAATCCGTCAGCGATGTCGCCGGCGAAGGGGCCATGTGACCAGCGCGCCGGATCGCCGGGCGGAACGACATCGATGTGGCCGGCGAAGACGAGATGCGGCGCACCGGAGCCGATCGTGGCGAAGAGGTTCTCGACATCCGCCGTGCCGGCTTCGCTGAAGACGGGGCGGCTCACCGTGAAGCCGGCCGGGGCGAGGACCGACTCGAGAAGCGCGAGCGCGCCGCCCTCGGCCGGCGTGATTGAGGGGCAGCGGATCAGCGCTGAGAGCAACTGAGCGGGGTCGGCCGCGGTCGCGGCGTCATTTGCGGGGGGCATGATTTCTCGTGCCATGCCGCACCGCGCCGATCAAGAGGAGGTCGTGAGCGGCGATCAGACCGCGACCGAATGCCGGCCGCCGCGCCCGAGATAGGCGTCGAACTCGGCGGCGACGACGCGGGCGAGGGCATGGTGGTGGGCGCGGATCGCGAGGCGGCCGGCCTCGAGGCTCACCCAGCCGGCGGCGATGAGCGGGGCGAGATTGGCTTGCTCGCCGGCGAAGGTCTCGCCGACCGCGCCATGCTCTTTGGCGAGCGCGAGGAGGTCGACCGCGAAATCGCAGAGCAGCCGCTCGATGATCGCGGCGCGCAGCCTGTCGTCGCCCTCGAAGGCCTTGCCGCGGGTGATCGGCAAGTTGCCGGCCTCGATCGCGCGCCGCCAGCCATGTTCGTCGGCGGCATTCTGGGCATAGCCGGCCGGGGTGCGGCCGATCGAGGAGGCGCCGACGCCGATGAGCGTCACCGCATCGTCGTCGGTGTAACCCTGGAAGTTACGGCGAAGTCGGCCCTCGCGCGCCGCAGCCGACAGCGGATCGTCGGACAGGGCGAAGTGATCGATGCCGATCTCCTGATAGCCGCCGGCCTCCAGCAGATCGCGCATCAGCGCAGCCTGGCGGAGCCGCGCGTCGCCGTCCGGAAGCGTCGTCTCGTCGATGAGCGTCTGGTGCCGCTTCATCCAGGGCACATGGGCATAGCCGAAGCTGGCGAAACGCGCCGGCCGCAGCGCCAGGATGGCCTCGGCAGTCTCGGCGATGGAGGCCTCGGTCTGCAGCGGCAGGCCATACATGAGATCGGCGTTGATCGCGGTGATGCCGGCGTCGCGCAGCGCCGCGAAGCTCGCCTCGACGACGTCGAGCGGCTGCACGCGGGCGATCGCCTCCTGCACTATGGGATCGAGCGTCTGGACGCCGAGGCTGGCGCGGCTGACGCCGAGCGCCGCCAGTGCCTTCGCCCCCTCCGCCGTCACATGGCGCGGGTCGAGCTCCATCGCGTGCTCGAGGTCGTCCGTGAAGCGGAAATGGCCGGCGAGGTCGGAAAGGATCGCCTCCATCGTGCCGGCCGGCAGGATGTTGGGCGTACCGCCACCCCAATGGATATGCGAGATCGCGACACGGCCGAGCCGCGCGGCGACAAGGGCGATCTCGCGCCGGAGCGTCGCGGCATAGGCGAGGAGCGGCTCGTCGCGCCGCGCCGCGCGGGTCGTGCAGCCGCAATAGGTGCAGATCGAGCGGCAATAGGGCACGTGGATATAGAGCGAGATCGGCGCATCCGACTGCGCGACCCCTTCGAGCCATGCGCCATAGATCTCTGCCGTCACAGAATCGGAGAAATGCGGCGCGGTGGGGTAGGAGGTGTAGCGCGGCACCATGCGCCGCGTGAGGGCATCGAGGCTCGGCGCAGGAAAGGGAGCGTTCATCGCTGTCGATCGGCCTTCATCTGCGGCCCTGGATGCGGCCGCTCCGATGACGCGCTTAGCGCGGGCGCGAGGCGCCGACCTTGCGCTCCGTCAAATGCGCCGCCTCAGTCGACGCGATCCAGCAGCATGGCTTCGTCGTCGCCGGCCATCAGCTTCACGCGGCCGTTCTCGCCCGGCGTCGCTCGGGTGACGCGCGGGGCGAGATCGAGGAACCGCTTTTCCACGGTCATCTCGTCCTTCGGGCAGGCCATCCGCGTCGCGCCGAGCGGGCCGATCGCGAGCCTCTCGGCGTCGAGCATGAAGGCGCCGAAATAGCGATTGCAGCCGCTCTTGCCGCTGACCCTGTCCGGCGACTCGAAGGCGATGGTGGCGATCACGCCGTCCGGCAGCAGCTTGCCGTCGAGTGCCAGGACCCGCCAGCCGCCTTCGATCGCCGTGAAGGTCGAGCCGCCGCAGCCATCGAGCTTCCGGCCGTTGAACTCGGCCCGGACCGCGACGGGAAAGGGCATGCCGGTCATGGTGTCGGCGCAGAGTCGCTGCTCGATCGTCACCTCAAGCCTGTTGCCGCCGGCACTCACCTCGATGTGGGGATGGCCGTCGACCGTCGAGCGGGTCACGTTCGAACTCCTGAACGTGATCCCGTCGAGCGGCATCTGAAGCGACACCTCGTCCTCGCCGATCGAGAGGATGAAGGAGGGCTCGTTGCCGCGCGCGATGAGCGGCTCCGCGGCGGCGGGGAGGGCGGTCATGGCCATGACGGCCGCGATCGAGGCCACCGCAATCGTCACTTGTCGCGTCACCCGCTCGATCATCGCTTCCCCCGGTTGCTTTTCACTTCATCAGGCCGCAGCCGGGCGCGATGATAGAGGACAGTGTGGCGACAAGGGAGACGCGCCATGGCCTATGTCATCAAGACGAGGATCGACGACATCGACGCCGAGACATTCGCCTTCCCGGAGGCGAAGACGATGTATGGCGGCAGGAGGATCGCGGCGGGCGACACGATCTTCCTGTTCGCCAGCGAGAATTCCGGCGGCAGCGGCCTGATCGGACGCGGCATCGTCACCCATGCCGAGGCCGTTCCGCCGATCGAAGGACTCGACCGGCAGACGCCGCGCGTCACCGTCGCCGTCAGGCGCGAGGCGAGCGCGCGCAGGCCGCTCGGGCGCGCCGAGCTGAAGCCCTTCCGCGGCCAGGATGACGGACGGCCGGAAAGCGAGCTCGATTTCAAGCTCTACCGCCAGGCGACCGACAAGATCGTCGGCATCACCGGCGAGACGGCCCGATTTCTGGACGATCTGTGCGGCTAGGACCGGTCTCCTGCGTCACGCCGCGCCGGCGAGCGCGACGGCGTCCGCTCCGGCAGGGAAGCGGAGCGTGCCGGTCTCGTCGTTGACGGCCCGCCAGATGGCGTCCGCGACATCGGCCTCGCTGGTGGTCAGAGCCGGGCTGGCGAAGGCGGCGAAGATCGGCCGGGCGAAGTCGGCATAGGCCTCGGGAATGAGGTCCTCGGCGCGCAGCGACGTGTTGGCGGCGAAGCGCGTGGTCGGGGCGTAGCCGGGCTCGACCAGCTTGGCCGCTATGCCGAAATGGCCGAGTTCATGGGCGAGCGAGCCCGTGAAGCCCTCGATGGCCTGCTTGCTGGCCGTATAGGCAGCGGCCAGCGGCATCGCCGTCAGCGTGACGCTCGACGTCACGTTGACGATGACGCCCGAGCGCCGGGCGCGCATCTGCGGAATCACGGCCTGCGTCATCGCCATGGTGCCGAAGGTGTTGGTCTCGAACACCTTGCGGATATGGTCCATCGGCGTCGCCTCGAAGGCGCCGACCACGCCGATGCCGGCATTGTTGACCAGGACGTCGATCGGTCCCGCCGCCTCGACGAGGCCTGCAATGCTCGCGGGGTCGGTCACGTCGAGCGGCAGGATGCGAAGGTTCGGCTGCGGCGGAAGGGCGTCGTTGCCGGGCTTGCGCATGGTCGCGATGACCTGAAAGCCCTTGGCGAGGAAGTGGCGTGCAGTCTCGAGGCCGTAGCCCGAGGAAGCGCCGGTGATGAGGATCGTCCGCATGTTCAGCTCCGTTCAGCGAGGTCGATGGCGCGAACCTACGGCGGCCTGTCTGGACTAAATACGACTGGCAGTCGCATTATTGTTGGCTATAGTCCGGAAATGGCCGATCCTCTGTCCCAGATCGTGGAACTGCTCCGTCCGCGCGCCGTGTTCACCAAGGGCATCAGCGGCGCCGGCCGCTGGGCCGTTCGCTATGGTGACTTCGGCCATCCGAGCTTCGCCGTCGTCGTCGAGGGTTCGTGCCGGCTCGCCGTCGATGGCGAGCGGCCTCTCGTCCTGGAAGCGGGGGACTTCGTGCTCCTGCCGCGCACGCCGGGCTTCACCATGAGCGGGTTGGAGCCGGCCACGCCGATGCGCATCGATCCGCATGCGGCCGTGGCGGATGGCGACACCGAGCGCCGTCATGGACGGCTGGACGGGCCGCCCGATGTCCGGCTTCTCGGCGGCTATTTCCTCTTCGGCGGCGATGAACAGGGTCTGCTGGCCTCGCTCTTGCCCGGACAGGTGCATGCGCGCGGCATTGCGCGGCTGTCGATGCTCGTCGCGCTCCTGATCGAGGAGGCGTCCGAGACGCGGTCGGGCGGCGCGCTGGTGCGTTCGCGGCTCGTCGAGATCCTTCTTGTCGAAGTACTCCGGCTCAACGAGACGGACAACGCGCCACCCGGCCTGCTGCGCGGCCTCGGTGACGCACGGCTCGGACCGGCGATCCGGAGCATGCACGAGAATCCCCGCCGCGGCTGGACGATGGCCGAACTGGCCCGCGAGGCCGCGCTGTCGCGCTCGGCCTTCTTCGATCGCTTCCTGCGCCAGGTCGGGACGCCGCCGATGGAGTATCTGCTCGCCTGGCGGATGGCGCTGGCCAAGGATCTGCTCCTGCGCGATATCGGGATCGCCGAGGTTGCGGAGCAGGTCGGCTACGGCTCGGCGAGCACGTTCAGCACCGCCTTCAGCCGACATGTCGGTGCACCGCCGGGCCGATATGCGCGCTCGGCCGCGGCGAGGGCGCCCGTGGCGGGAGGGCGGAGGCGCTACGGCGGCGAGGCGGCGGACGCATCGGCCTGACCGCGGGCGTGATCGGTCGGCTCGGCGCGAAATAAACCGGATGCCGAAATGTCGCCTTCCGGATCGCCGGTTCGTCAAGAAAGGGAGGGACGGCAGCGGGCCGCTCCCGTGCCGAGGAACAGCCATGACGCAGTATCTCGTCGCCATCCATCATCCCGATGGCTATGACGGCTCCAGCGAAGACGAGGCGATGCATCGCGACATCGATCGGCTGAACGACGAGATGGTCGCCGCCGGCATCCGCCTCTTCGTGGGCGGCCTGAAGCCCGCCGGCGAAGCGCGTGCGGTGCGCCGGCGCGGGCGCGATCTCATGATCACCGACGGTCCCTATCTCGAGACCAAGGAGCATATCGGCGGCTTCTGGGTGCTCGATCTCCCAAACATGGACGAGGCGCTGGCCTGGGGCCGCAAGGCCGCCACCGCATGCCGTGCCAATGTCGAGGTCCGTCCGTTTTGGTGATGCGCGAAGCTTCCGTCGGCGCCGTGAAGGATTCCGGGGAGGTTCGGGCGTCTCTGCGTGTCACCTTGCGCGAGCGACAAGAAGAATCGTCGATCCGCTAAAACAATGCGGCGTCGATCCATGGCCGATTAACGGTTGCCGGCCGAATCTCGCCTGGCAAAGCGCAGCCGCCGAAGGCTGCCCGGAGGAAACGCCATGAAGATGAAGACGTCCAACCTGTTCGTCGCCGCCTCGCTCTTTGCGGTGCTGGCTTCCGCTCCCGCTCTGGCGCAGGAGACGCCGAGCCTTTCCGGCGCCTGGAAAGGCACGAGCGACTCCATCGGCAAGCAGCCGGGCTTCCTGAAGGGTGACGTGACGATCACCGTCACGGAGCAGCAGGGCCGCTCGTTCCGGGCCAAGGTGTCCTATCCTTCCGAGAATGGCGAGCACAGCGAGGATCTGCTCGGCACGATCACGCCGGACGGCAAGGGCGTCTTCCTCGTCGGCGACGACGGCGTCCATCTCGGTACGCTCGCCGGCGAGACGCTCGATGTCTGCTATCTCGAGACCGGCGATGACGCGATGGCCGCCTGTTCGCGCCTGACCAGGCAGCCCTGACGCATCGCACAGAGCGCGAAGGCCGCGGGGAATGACGCGCGGCCTTCTATTGACGCCGGCTGATGCCCGCCTTCGGGAACCTCTCCGTGCTCTCGCGGTTGTCCATCCGCGTGACATCCGCCTGAGCAAGGGAGGCTCGTGACCAGATCCGGGGATCCGATCGGCCAACACCTGCCGGATGAGCGCTCGTCTCTCCGGCGGCAGCGTTGTGCGCTGGATCCGGGGCTTGCGGCGTGAGCGGTCTCGATCTCCCCGGCTGGCTGGTGGCGACGGTGCCGCTCTGGAAGGCGCTGCACATCATCGCGCTGTCCATCTGGTGCGGCGGGCTCATCGTTCTGCCGATGATGCTGGCACTGCACGATCCCGCAGTCTCCCCCGGCGACTATCGGATCATCCGTCACTCGACTCATCTCACCTACACGATGGTCGTGACGCCGGCGGCGGTCGTCGCCGTGATCGCCGGTACCTGGCTGATCTTCCTGCGGCAGGTCTTCGAGCCCTGGCTCTTTGCCAAGCTGGCGCTGGTCGCGGCGCTGATGGCGCTGCATGCTACGATCGGCCATGTGATCCTGCGCATCTCCGAAGCGCCCGGGCGGCGGAGGCCGCCGAGCCCTTACTGGCCGATCGGCGGCGTCCTCGCCTGCGCGACCGGCATCCTGGTGCTCGTCCTCGCCAAGCCGGATCTCGCCGGCCTTTCCTTTCCGCACTGGCTGGTGACGCCGCAGGGGCGTCAGCTGCCCTTCGTGCCGAGCCCGTAGTCGAAGACGAGCTTGCCGCCATGCCACCCGGTCAGAATCACCACACCCGTCGAGATCGCCGAGAGGAGCAAGCCATAGGGCAGCACCGCGCTTTCCGCATCGCCGAGGCGATAGCCCCAGTTCGCGCCGAGGAGCGACAGGAGCGTCACCGCGATGATGAAATGGGTCCAGGCCGCGGCCCTCGCCCGGATGCCGGGAACGAGCAGCAGTTCCGCCGTTCCGGAGAAACCCGCGAACATGCCGATCAGGAAGGCGCCGCCCACGGCCCAGACCGCGGCCCGCGTCCAGAAGGGATCGCCCGTCCACCAGTAGAGGGCATCGGCGCCGAGCGTGCAGAAGGTGAGGGCGACCGGAAAGGCGACGCTCATCGCATGGATGGGATGGCCGAACAGCGCGACGCGCGACTGGGTGTCGTCGAAGCCCGGCTTCTCGACGATCGGATCGATCAGCCTTTCGTCCGCGCCTTCGATTTCCTCGGTCGCCGCGTTTTCGGACGCCATCTCGTTTGCCGCCATGAGCCCTCGTTCCTCGTTCCGCTGGTCATCGGGACAACGGCGCTTGGACTATCCGGTTGCGAGGCGCCGCTTTCGACGCTCTCGCCGGCCGGGCCGGGGGCACGGGCGATCGCGACGCTGTGGTGGGTGATGCTGGCCGCCGCCGGTGCGATCTTCCTCATGGTCGCGGCGCTGCTCGTCCTCGCCTGGCGACGGCAGCCGACCGGCGCGAGGCGCGGCAGCGAGCGGGTCTGGATCTTCGGCCTCGGGCTCGCCTTTCCCGCGGTCGTGCTCACGGCGCTGCTCGGTTTCGGGCTGGTGATCGGCGAAAGACTGATGCCGCGCGCGGCGCCGGACATAATGCGGGTCGGAGCCGAGGCGCGGCGCTTCGCCTGGACCTTCTCCTATCCCGATCTCCCCGGACGGAGCACGGACGGCGTGCTGCACATCCCCGCCGGCCGTCCGGTCGATGTCGCGATCACCACGGCCGACGTCATTCACAGCTTCTGGGTGCCGCGGCTCGCCGGCAAGCTCGACGCGGTGCCCGGCCATGTCAACGTATTGCGCATCGAGGCCGAGCAGCCGGGAACCTATCAGGGCGTGAGCGCCGAATTCAGCGGCGCCGGCTATGACGGCTTCGCCTTCACCGTCGTCGCCCATGCGCCCGACGAATGGGCTGCCTTCATGCAGGGTGGCGGCGGGGAGGGCGGGGAATGAACGCGCTCGCCCGCCACCGCCGCCTGCAGGCGATCTGGTCGTCGCGGGGCGGCTTCAGGGGTCTCTTCTCGACCGTCAATCACAGCGACGTCGGGCTGATGTTCCTGGTCACGGCCTTTTTCTATTTCTTCGTCGCCGGCGTGCTGGCGATGCTGATCCGCGCCCAGCTCGCGACGCCGCATTCGGCCTTTGCCGGACCGGAGATCTACAACCAGATCTTCACCATGCACGGGACGCTGATGATGTTCCTGTTCGCCATTCCGGCGATCGAGGGCATGGCGATCTACCTGCTGCCGAAGATGCTGGGCACCCGCGACCTCGCCTATCCGCGGCTCGGCGCCTATGGCTACTGGTGCTATTTCTTCGGCGGCGCGATGCTGCTCGTCTCGCTTCTTCTCGGCATCGCGCCGGATGGCGGCTGGTTCATGTACCCGCCGCTGACGGGCAAGGTCTATTCGCCGGGCATCAACACCGATTTCTGGCTGCTCGGCATCACCTTCGTCGAGATTTCGGCGATCTCGGCCGCCGTCGAATTCACGGTCTCGATCCTGCGCTACCGCGCGCCGGGCATGTCGCTGTCGAAGATGCCGATCTTCGCCTGGTACATGCTCGTCACCTCGCTGATGATCCTGACCGGCTTCCCGCCGCTGATCCTCGGCTCGATCCTGCTCGAGCTGGAGCGCACCTTCGGCCTGCCCTTCTTCCAGGTCGAGCTCGGCGGCGACAGCCTCTTGTGGCAGCACCTTTTCTGGCTGTTCGGCCATCCGGAGGTCTACATCATCTTCCTGCCCGCGGCGGGGATGGTGTCGACCATCCTGCCCGTCATGGCCTCGACCACGCTGCTCGGCTATCGCTACGTCGTGGCCGCCGCCGTGGCGCTCGCCATCCTGAGCTTCGGGCTCTGGGTGCACCATATGTTCACGACGGGCATCCCGCATATGGGGCTCGCCTTCTTCTCGGCGGCCTCGACGCTGGTCGCGGTGCCGACGGCGGTGCAGGTCTTCGCCTGGATCGGCACGCTCTGGCAGGGAAGGCCGCAGCTGCGGCTTCCGATGCTCCATATTCTCGGCTTCTTCGCCACCTTCGTCATCGGCGGGCTGACCGGCGTCATGGTCGCCGTGGTGCCGTTCGACTGGCAGGTGCACGACACCGCCTTCGTCACCGCGCATCTGCACTATGTCCTGTTCGGCGGCTTCGTGTTCCCGCTGCTCGCCGCGCTCTATTACTGGCTGCCGCTCGTCACCGGGCGGGCGCGGTTCTTCCGCCTCGGCGAGGTGGCCTTCGCGCTGATCTTCATCGGCTTCCACGTGACCTTCCTCGCCATGCATTTCGCGGGGCTCATGGGCCAGCGGCGGCGCATCTCGACCTATTCGCCGGAGGATGGCTGGACCGCGATCAATCTCATCTCCTCGATCGGCGGCTTCATCCTCGCCTTCGGCCTGGTGATGGTGCTGATCGAGGTGGCGCTGCATTTCCTCGTGCGCCATCGGGCGCCGCGGAACCTCTGGCGGGCTGGGACGCTGGAATGGGCGAGCGCCATGCTGCCACCGGCCTACAATTTCGCCAGCCTGCCGCAGGTCGGCGACCGCGAGCCGCTCCGCGCCGATCCGGAACTGCCGGCGCGACTCGCCCGCGGCGAGGGTTATCTCGGCGCACCGGATGGCATGATCCGCGAATCGCTCGCGGTCGATATCGCGACCGGTGCTCCCGAGCACCACGTGGTCTATCCCGGCAACACGCATCTGCCGATCGTGCTCGCGGCCGTCACCGGCCTCTTCTTCCTGGCGCTGCTGCTGAAGATCCTGTGGGTCGCACCGCTCGCGATGATCGGCGTCGCCGTGCTCGGCTGGCGCTGGGTCTGGGTGCTCGGCCGGCGCGAGGATTTGGGCGCGGTTCCGGTCGGGCGCGGCCTGTCCCTGCCGACCATCGCCGAGGTCGACCGGCCGCCCGGCTGGTGGGGCTCGGTGTTCCTGCTGGTGGCCGATGCGACATTGTTCGGCTCGCTGCTATTCGGTTACGCCTTCCTGTGGACCATCGCGCCCGGCTGGCCGCCCCCGGCCTGGATCGAACCCTCCGTGATGGTGATGGCGCTCGCCGGCATCGGCGTCGCGCTGTCGATCATCGGGCCATTCTTCGCGACGCGCGCCAATGCGGGCGGCAACAGCCCGATCGCGGGACTCGCGCTTTCTCTGGCCGGGTCGGTCGCGATCGCCGCGGCGCTGGTGGCGATGCTCGCGATGGCGCCGTCCGCGACCGGCCATGCCTATGGCGCGACGCTGCTCGTCCTCGGCGGCTATGGGATCCTCCATGCGATCATCCTCGCGCTGATGGCCGCCTTCCTCATCGCGCGGGTCCGCGCCGGCTACACCTCGCCGCGCCGCCGCGCGGAGCTGGCCATCCTGCCGATCTGGGGCGCCTATTGCGGGGGCGCCTCGGTCGTCATTCTGCTCGCCGCCTATCTGCCGGTGGCGCTCACATGATCGACCTCCTGCGCATCCTCGTCGCCCCTGTGGCCTGGCTCGCCGCCTTCAGCGCCGTCTACGGCCTTCAGGCGGTGCTCTGCGCCGCCCCGCCGGACGGCACGGTCGTCGGCCTGCCGATGTCGCGCGTCCTGCTCGCTCTCGCCTTCGCCGCCGCGCTGCTTCTGCAGGTCGCGCTGCTCGTCCTGCTCCTCTCCCGGCGCTTCGGCGCGACAAGCGGCTTCGTGCGCACGGTCAGCATCGGCGGCGGTCTTGTTGGCGTCGTCGCGACGGTCTGGACGCTCTTTCCCGTCCTGGCGCTGCCGCTCTGCCAATGACTCGCGCCTGGCCGCTGCTTGCCGGCATGGTGCTCCTGGCAGCGCTCTGGCTGGGGCCGCTGCCGGAAATGGCCCGGCAGGCATTCTCGCCGCATATGATGCTGCATCTCGGCGTCACCCTCGCCGCGGCCCCGCTCCTTGCGATCGGCGCGATCCGCCTGCTGCCGAGGCATTGGCGCGACGGAGGGCAGCCGCTCGCCGCCGCGCTCGCCGTCTCCGCGCTGGACTTCGTCATCGTCTGGGGCTGGCATGCGCCGGCCCTCCATGAGGCCGCCGCCGCATCGCCCATCATGTTTGCTATCCAGCAGGCGAGCTTCCTCGCTGCCGGCCTCGCGCTGTGGGGCACGGCCTTCTTCGGACTTAGCCGCCGCCACGCCGCGGCCGGCGCGCTCGCCATGCTGCTGACCTCGATGCATATGGCGATGCTCGGTGTGCTCCTCGTGCTCGCACCAAGGCTCCTCTACGCGCCGCAATTCTGCCTCGGCGCCTTCGGCCTCGATCCGCTCGCCGACCAGCAATTGGGCGGCGGGCTGATGGCCCTGTTCGGCGGCGGTGCCGCTGCCTTAGGCGGGGCGGTGCTCGCGCTGCGGCTCGGCGGGGAGGCGGCGGAGGCGCAGGCCCGGGACTGACCGTTACCGTCCCGTTGCCGCCCGGTCGCCGGCAAGGAGCCCGAGGGCCCGCCCGACGAGGCTGTCGGCGAAGGCGAGGTCAAGTGGCAGGTGGCCGACAAGCAGCCTGTAGAAGACCGGCGCATAGATCACGTCGAGCACGATCTCGAGATCGGCGGGCTCCGGAATTTCGCCCCGCGCAACGGCTTCGGCGATCAGCCCGCGGCCGGCCTCGCGGCTCGACAGGATGACACGGTTGCGGAACGCCTTCGCCATCTCGCTATCGGGATCCGAAGCCGCCAGAGTCAGCGTGATCTGCCGGCCGCGCGTCGTCGCGAAGGCCGTGACCAGCGTCTGCATCTGGGACCGCAGCGAGGTCGCGAGATCGCGGCCAGCTCCTGGGCCGCGCTCGGTCGGATCGGCCATCAGCGCCGCCATCGCCAGTTCGCCGGCATTGGTCCAGTTGCGGTAGATCGTGGGCTTGCTGATCCCGGACTTGGCGGCGACTGCCTCGATGGTCAGCCGCCCGAACCCTTCGCCGAGCAGGATGTCACGCGCGGCCTGAAGCGCCTTGCTGCGCGCCGCCTCGCTGGGGGGCCTACCGCGCTGGCGCGGCGATGATGCTTCGTCTTGACTCATTTAATTACGTTACGTATCGTAAAATAATAACCAGCGCAAGGGAGAGATCATGTCGTCCATCACCACGG
The DNA here is from genome assembly GCA_963966455.1 of Kaistia sp. Lineage (GTDB taxonomy): Bacteria > Pseudomonadota > Alphaproteobacteria > Rhizobiales > Kaistiaceae > Kaistia > Kaistia cartagenensis. Next base: position 19,547 of record CAWZZK010000154.1, read on the forward strand.
TGACGCCCTATATCGTCGTCCGCGGCGGGGAAGCGGCCATCGCCTTCTACAAGGCCGCCTTCGGCGCGGAGGAGATTTTCCGCATGACCGATCCGTCCGACGGGCGCATCGGCCATGCCGAGCTTCGGCTCGGCGACAGTGTCGTCATGCTCAGCGACGAATATCCCGATTTCGGCGCGGTGGGACCCGATGCCATCGGCGGCTCTCCCGTCACACTCTATCTGTCGACCAAGGCCGTCGATGCCGATGTCGCTTTGGCCGCGGCAGAGGGCGCCACCGTTCTGCGGGCGCCGGCCGACCAGAGCTTCGGGGAGCGCAGCGCGCTGGTGCTCGACCCCTTCGGGCATCGCTGGATGCTGTCGCAGACGATCGAGACCGTCACGCCACAGGAGATGCAGCGGCGCTGGAACGAAGGATCCGCGGCATGACCCGCGACGAGGCGGCGCTGGCGGCCGCAGAGGAGGCGTTCAGCGAGGCCATGATCAGCAATGATCCCGCCCGCATCCGCCGCTGCATCAGCCCGGAATGGCTGCTGGACACGCCGGAACGCGGACCCGTCCCGGGCGCGGCGGTACTGGACGCGATCGACAGCGGTGTGCTGGTACACGACACCATGACCAAGCAGGGCCTGCTGGTCCGCCTTCTCGGCGAAACCGGCTTCGTGACGGGCAGGGGGCAGAATACGGGGTGGTTCTGTGGCGAGCCGATCAGCGCGGACGAGTGGATCACCGACATCTACAGACGCGTCGACGGCCGCTGGCTCTGCGAACTCACCCATCTGACCCCGGTCGGAGCGCCGTTCACGAAGGTCTGATCTGCTCGGCGAAGACTCGTCAAGGCGTAAGCGTTCGGTCGTTTCGAAGAGGCAACGAAAGCGCGCCGGCTCGCCTGGCGAGGCGATCGGGCCGGCTCGACAGGACGTCACTCGGAATAAGGCTTGATCGCGGAAGGAAAGATGGCGCGCCCGAAGAGATTCGAACTCCTGACCCCCAGATTCGTAGTCTGGTGCTCTATCCAGCTGAGCTACGGGCGCCTGCCGGTCGTGGAAGCGGTTGTTCCAGCGACGAGGGCCGCCAATCGGCGGCGGCGTCTTGTTAGCCGCTCGCTTTCGGGATTGCAAGCGCCTCGTGCTGGCACGGCCCTGCCTGTGGATAGACGCGGCGGCGGCGAGCCGGCGAACCATCCCCGCGGCGCCGGCTCCCTCGGTCAGCGCGCCTGCGCGCGGCGGGCGCGGTCGAAGGCGACCGGGCGGTCGGGGATGGCGATCTCGAACACGGCGCCGGGGCCCTCCGTCTCGACGAGCGTGATCGAGCCGCCATGGGCGCGCACGATCTCGGCGGCGATGGCAAGGCCGAGGCCGGTGCCGCCCGGGCGCACGCCGCCTTGGAAGGCCTGGAAGAGATTGGCCTTGGCGCGCTCGGGAACGCCGGGGCCGGTATCGCAGACGCGCACCGCGACCACCGTGCCGCGCCGGTCCGCCTCCATCAGCAGGCGGCGGACGATGGCCGGGTCGCTCTCGCCGTCCATGGCCTGGACGGCGTTGCGGCAGAGATTGAGCAGCACGCGGAAGAGCTGGTCGGGGTCGGCATCGATCTCGAAGCTGCTCTCGATCCTTATCTCGCAGCGGATCGTCGCATGGTTGTCGAGGCCGAGCACGTCGACGACATCGCGGGCGACGCGGTGCAGCGCAACCAGGCGGCGGCTCGGCTCGCGCTCGCGCGCCCGGCCATAGGCAAGCGTGGTCTGGCAATAGTCGATGGCGCGCCCGAGCGTCGCGATCAGCTTCGGCGCGAATCGCTGCACCGTCGGATCGGGCAGCGAGGCGATGCGGTCGGAGAAGAGCTGCGCCGAGGCCAGCAGGTTGCGGAGGTCGTGGTTGACCTTGGAGACCGCGAGGCCGAGATCGGCGAGGTGCGTCTTCTGCAGCAGCGTCTCGGACAATTGCCTCTGCATGGCGGCGAGCTCGGTCTCGGCGACGCCGATCTCGTCGGCGCGGCCGCTCGGCACGATGATCCGCGAGCGGTCCTCGGGGTCCTCGGAAAAGTGCACCATGGCCTGCGACAGGCGCCGCATCGGGCGGACGAAGAGCCGCTGCAGGCTGATATAGATCGGGATCGCGGCGATGATCGAGATCAGCGCCGACATCACGAGGATCGTGCCGCCGAAATGCAGCATCGCGGTCCGGAGCGGGCGGTCGCTGATCACGAGCTCGAGGCTGTTGCCGTCACGCGCCGGACCGATGACGCGCAGCGTGTGCGGTTCGCTCGCCGCCAGCGTCGCGAAGGCGGCGCCGATCGAGGAGAGCGCCAGCGGCTGGCGGAGGTCGACGGTCTCGTCCACCGTCGGGGGCATCTCGACGGCGGCGAGGAGGCGGGTGGCCGGGCCGGTACGCAGCACGATCGCCGTCGCGCCGACCGTCGCGAGCAGTTCGTCCTGCACCGACCTCGGCACGTCGCTCCAGGCGGCCGAATCGAGCAGGATGCTCGCCGCCTGCGCGGTCGCCACGCGATCTTCGAGGAAACGCAGGCGGAAGGCCGCGATCGTGGGCACGAAGCCGGCAATGCCCGTCACCATCACGAAGACGACGGTGAGGATCATGAGCTTGACGGAAAGGCTGGGCGTGCGCCGACGCCGCGCGGCGGCGCTTGCCGCCGACGGCTCCTCCCGGCCGGCCATTGCCTCGTCCGGGCTCGTTTCCGCCATGCCGCTCGTTCCCCTTCAGAAGCGCTCTGCGACGCAGCATGCCAGTTTGCGACGGCGGCGCCCCATGCGTCAAACAACTGGCCATTGCGGCCCTTCTATGCCGGATAAAGCCGTTTCCGCCGTCCGGAACGTCGTTTCCACCGCGCCCACTTCGCGTTGACGTCGCGTTGACTTGGGGAGGGGTTCTCCGTATAAGCCGGCCTCGACGAGAGCAGGCAGAAGGCATGCCGGGGTCGCGTGCACCAAGGCGTGCTCCGCTTCGAAAGCCGCTGTCGCTCTTCCGACCATTGTCTTGATCGAATGAGGGCCGCCCCCGGCGGTGACGACCCATGAAGCGTACTTATCAGCCGAGCAAGCTCGTTCGCGCCCGCCGCCACGGCTTCCGCGCCCGTATGGCCACTGTCGGCGGCCGCAAGGTGATCGCGCAGCGCCGCGCCCAGGGCCGCAAGAAGCTCACTGCCTGACCCGCAGAAGACGGCCGCAGCCGGCCGGCGCCCGGAAAGGCTCGCCATGGATCGAGCGAAGACCATGGAGCGGCTCAAGAAACGCGCCGAATTTCTAGCCGTCGCCGGAGGGCCTCGTGTCTCCCGGCGCGGCTTTGTGCTGCAGAAGCGCGATCGCTGCGATGTCGAGGGGACGCTGACGCGCTTCGGCTTCACGGTCACCAAGAAGATGGGCAATTCGCCGGAGCGCAACCGCATCCGGCGGCGCCTGCGCGAAGCGGTCCGCCTGTCCTTCGCAGAAAATGCGCGAGCGGCGACCGATTATGTGCTCGTCGGCCGGCGCGCCGCACTGTCGCAGCCCTTCGAAGAGCTGACCCGCGACCTTATCTCCGGTTTCGCCGCGCTCGAGCGGCCTGCCGCCCCGAAGACGCAGCGGTCGGAAACCCGCGACGCGGCGGGCGCAGAGACTGAATCCGCCCTTGCCCGTCCGAAGGATGGCGGCACGGGCTCCGACGACCGTTCCTCCGAAAGACCCCACCGATGAGCGACAACCGCAACCTGATCCTCGCCGTGGCCCTGTCCATCGCGGTGGTGTTCGGATGGCAGTATTTCGTGGCCTCGCCGCGGCTCGAGCAGAGCCAGCGCGAGCAGGCGGCGACGCAGGCGGCTTCCGGAACGGCGACGACGCCGGCCGGCGGCACGGCGGCGCCCTCGGCCGGAGGAACGCCCGGCGCCGCGACGCCGACGCAGGCGACTGCGACCACTGATCTGACGCGTGACGCGGCACTCGCGGCGACGCCGCGCGTCCCGCTCGACACGCCTTCGGTCAGCGGCTCGATCAATCTCAAGGGCGGCCGCATCGACGACCTGCGCCTCAAGGGCTATCGCGAGACGGTCGCCAAGGACAGCCCGACGGTGATCCTGCTTTCGCCTTCGGGCGGGCCGGACGGCTATTTCGCCGAGTTCGGCTGGGTCGGCGCGCCGGCCGGCACCAATGTGCCCGGTCCCGACACGATCTGGACGGCGCCGGACGGCGCGAAGCTGACGCCGGACACGCCGGTGGCGCTCACCTTTGACAATGGCGCGGGCCTCACCTTCAAGCGCATCATCTCGATCGACCCGAGCTACATGTTCACGGTTCGCGACGAGGTGACCAACGCGACGGACGCCGCGCTGACGCTGTCGCCCTATGGCCGCGTCACGCGCATCGGCGAGCCGCATGTCGCCGGCTACTACATCCTTCATGAGGGCCTGATCGGCTGGATGGGCGACCATCACCTGCAGGAACTGAACTATTCCCACCTCAAGAAGGAGGGTCCGCAGACCTTCACGGACGTCGCGACCGGCTGGCTCGGCATCACCGACAAATATTGGGCGACGGCGATCGTGCCGCGCGGCGGCCAGCCCTTCACAGCGCATTTCGCGCATGTCGACACCGGCGTCGGCCTCTACCAGACCGATTTCCAGGGCGCGCCGCTCTCGGTCGCGCCCGGCGCCTCGGCCGCGACGGAAAGCCTCGTCTTCGCCGGTGCCAAGCAGGTTTCGATCATCGACGGCTACCGCGACGATCTGAAGATCGAGCGCTTCGATCTCCTGATCGACTGGGGCATGTTCTGGTTCTTCACCAAGCCGCTCTTCTACCTCATCGACTATTTCTACAACCTCGTCGGCAATTTCGGCGTCGCCATCCTGCTGGTGACGGTGCTGGTCAAGGCGGTGTTCTTCCCGCTGGCGAACAAGTCCTACAAGTCGATGAGCGCCATGAAGAAGGTCCAGCCCGAGATGGCTGCGATCCGCGAGCGCTTCGCCGACGACAAGGTGAAGCAGCAGCAGGCGCTGATGGAGCTCTACAAGAAGGAGAAGATCAATCCGTTGGCGGGCTGCTGGCCGGTGCTGATCCAGATCCCGGTCTTCTTCTCGCTCTACAAGGTGATCTTCATCACCATCGAGATGCGGCATGCGCCGTTCTTCGGTTGGATCCAGGATCTCTCGGCGCCCGATCCGACCAATCTCTTCACGCTGTTCGGCCTGATCCCGTGGAGCCCGCCGCATCTCCTGATGCTCGGCATCTGGCCGATCATCATGGGCATCACGATGTTCGTGCAAATGCGGCTCAATCCGGCACCAACCGATCCGGCGCAGCAGGTGGTGTTCACCTGGATGCCGGTGATCTTCACCTTTATGCTCGGCTCGTTCCCGGCCGGTCTCGTGATCTACTGGACCTGGAACAACACGCTTTCGATCGCCCAGCAGTATTTCATCATGCGGCGGCAGGGCGTCGAGGTGAACCTCCTCGGCAACATCATGGAGGCGTTCCGCAAGAAGCCGAAACCGGCCGAGGCGACGCAACCGGCCGTGGCCGCGCCAAAGGCCTCGCAGCCCCCGAAGCAGGTGAGCGCCAGCAAGCCGGCCAATGGCAACAAGCCGGGCCCCAAGGGCGGCCCGGGCAAGCCCTCGAAGGCCAAGAGCTGAGGCCGAAGAGGACGGACACGATCGATGCCGGAGATTTCCGATAGCGAACTGGCGCTGCTGCGCGAAGAGGCGGAGCGGGTCGAGCGCGGCCGTCTCTTCTTCGCGCGCCCGTGGCAGTTCCTGCGCTCCTCACCGTCGATCGAGACGCTGCCGCCCATCGGCGACACCGAGGTCGCCTTCGCGGGCCGCTCCAATGTCGGCAAGTCGTCGCTCATCAATGCGCTGACTGGACAGGGCGGCCTCGCGCGGACCTCGAACACGCCGGGCCGCACGCAGGAACTCAATTTCTTCACGCCCGGCCCCGGCCTGATGCTCGTCGACATGCCGGGTTATGGCTATGCCGAGGCGCCGAAGCCGCTGGTCGATTCCTGGAACCGGCTGATCCGCGATTATCTGCGCGGCCGCGTTTCGCTGCGCCGCGTCTATGTGCTGATCGATGCCCGTCACGGACTGAAGGCCAACGACCTCGAGACGCTCGACCTCCTCGACACCTCGGCCGTCTCCTACCAAATCGTCCTCACGAAGGCCGACAAGCTGAAGCCGGGCGGCATCGAGCGTGTCGTCGCCGAGACGGCGGCTGCCATCGCCCGCCGGCCCGCCGCGCATCCGACGATCATCGCGACGTCCTCGGAAAAGGGCGCCGGCCTCGACCGCCTGCGCGCCGAGATCGCGGCTCTCGCGGGTTAGCCTTCCTGCTCGGCAGGATCAGCCGGCGTCATTGTTCCGCCCCAGCCGGCGGTCTGCCGGCGTCATTGTTCCGCCATGCCAAACTCGTTATAGAGCGCTGCCCCGAGCGGAGAGATTTCCATGACCGAGACCGCCACCACGTCGGGCACCGATCCGGTGCTGACCGCCCAGCTCATCGCCACCGCGCTTCCCTATATGCTGCGCTATGACGAGAAGACGGTCGTCGTGAAGTTCGGCGGCAACGCGATGGGCAGCGAGGAACTCGGCAAGGCCTTCGCCGAGGACATCACGCTCCTGAAGCTCGCGGGCATCAATCCGGTCGTCGTGCATGGCGGCGGGCCGCAGATCAACGCGATGCTCACCCGGCTCGGCATCAAGTCGGAATGGGCGGCGGGCATGCGCATCACCGACAAGCCGACCGTCGAGGTCGTCGAGATGGTCCTCGCCGGCTCGATCAACAAGGAGATCGTGCAGACCATCACCGAAGCCGGCGGGCGCGCGATCGGCCTCACCGGCAAGGACGGCAACATGGTCACGGTCACGCGGCTGACGCGCAAGGTCGTGGACCCGGATTCGCATATCGAACGGATCGTCGATCTCGGCTTCGTCGGCGAGCCGAAGACCGTGCGCACCGAAGTGCTCGAGGTGCTGGCGAAATCCGAGATCATCCCGGTTCTCGCTCCGGTCTGCGCGGGCGAGGACGGCGAGACCTACAATGTCAATGCCGACACCTTCGCCGGCGCCATCGCAGGGGCGCTGCATGCCTCGCGCCTTCTCTTCCTCACCGACGTGCCGGGTGTGCTCGACAAGGACAAGCAGCTCATCAAGGAACTGACGGTCGCCGAGGCGCGGGCGATGATCGCCGACGGCACCATTTCCGGCGGCATGATCCCGAAGGTCGAGACCTGCATCGAGGCGCTCGATCGCGGCGTCGAGGGCGTCGTCATCCTGGACGGCAAGACCCCGCATGCCGTGCTGCTCGAACTCTTCACCGAGCATGGCGCTGGCACGCTGCTGAAGCGCTGATGAGCGACCACGCCCTGTCCCACGCGCCCGATCTCGCCCGCTTCGCCGCGGTGAAGGCCTGGGTGTTCGACCTCGACAACACGCTCTATCCGCGCCACACCAACCTGTTCGCGCAGGTCGACGTGCGCATCCGCGACTATGTCCAGCGCCTCCTCTCGCTGCCCGCGGACGAGGCGCAGCTCCTGCAGCGCGACTATTACCGCCGCTATGGCACGACGCTGCGCGGGCTGATGCTCGAACACAAGATCGCGCCCGACGACTTCCTCGAATATGTCCACGACATCGACCATTCCGCGGTCGCGCCCGATCCGCAGCTTGCCGCCGCAATCACGCGCCTGCCGGGCAAGCGCTACATCCTGACCAACGGATCGCGCAGCCATGCCGAGAAGGTGATGGCGCGGCTCGGCCTCCAGCCTGATTTCGAGGACATCTTCGACATCGTCCGCGCCGACCTCGTGCCGAAGCCGCATGCCGACACCTATGACCGCTTCCTCGCCGAGAACGGCATCGCGCCCGGCGAGGCGGCGATGTTCGAGGATCTGGCGCGCAATCTCGAAGTGCCCAAGGCTCTCGGCATGGCGACGGTGCTGGTCGTGCCGCGCGGCACCGAGCCGATCCTCGCAGATGCTTGGGAGACAGAAGGGCGCGAGGGCGCCCATATCGACTTCATCACCGACCATCTCGGCGACTTCCTGACCGCGATCGTCGACGGTCTCGCGGCGCGCACCACCGGCTGAGGTGAGGCGCGGGGAGGCTGCGGCGTTGACTTCGCTATCGACGCCGATAGTGTCGCGCGCCGTCACACCAATTTCGGGATGCTCCATGTCGATCGCCGATACCGCCGCCCTGCAAGCGACCATCGAGGCCGCGTTCGAGGATCCCGCCGCGATCACGACCGCCACCAAGGGCGAGGTGCGCGACGCCGTCGAGACGGCGCTGTCGCTGCTCGACGCCGGCACCGTCCGTGTCGCGGAGAAGCGCGACGGCGGCTGGGTGGTGAACCAGTGGCTGAAGAAGGCGGTGCTGCTCTCCTTCCGCCTCAATCCGATGACGGCGATTTCCGGCGGCCCGAACGGCGCCACCTGGTGGGACAAGGTGCCGTCCAAGTTCGACGGCTGGTCGGGCGAGGATTTCACCAAGGCCGGCTTCCGCGCCGTGCCGAACTGCATCGTCCGCCGCTCCGCCTATATCGCGCCCGGCGCCATTCTGATGCCGTCCTTCGTCAATCTCGGCGCCTATGTCGACAGCGGCACCATGGTCGATACATGGGTCACGGTCGGCTCCTGCGCGCAGATCGGCAAGAACGTGCATCTTTCCGGCGGTGTCGGCATCGGCGGCGTGCTCGAGCCGCTGCAGGCCGGGCCGACGATCATCGAGGACAACTGCTTCATCGGCGCCCGCTCGGAGGTGGTCGAGGGCGTCGTGGTCGGCGAGGGCTCGGTGCTTTCCATGGGCGTGTTCATCGGCGCCTCGACCAAGATCGTCGATCGCGAGACCGGCGAGATCCATATGGGCCGCGTGCCGCCTTATTCCGTCGTGGTGTCGGGCTCGCTTCCCGGCCGGCCGCTGCCGGACGGCACACCCGGCCCGTCGCTCTATTGCGCGGTCATCGTGAAGCGCGTCGACGAGCGCACCCGCGCCAAGACCTCGGTCAACGAGCTGCTGCGCGACTGAACGGAAGGCAGGGTCCTGTCCGCGTCGGCAAAGCACAGCAACGGAGCACCTGTTCATGGCGGCGGTCACTCTGGAACAGGGGCGGAGCCTGCTGGTCGCGGCGCGCGGAACTGGGCCGGAGCACGGTCTCTGGCAGTTCGCTCCCGAGGGCGACGGATGGCACGGCCGGCAGCTTGCGACGGTCGGCCAGCTCTCTTCGCTCTGCCGTCATCCCGTGCTGCCCATAGTCTATGGAACTGCGAGCGCGCGCGGCGTCGTCCAGGCGTGGCGCGTCGCGGACGGGGCCGCGACCTCGCTTGGCGAGGTGCCTAGTGCCGGCGATCCCTGTCATCTTGCGGTCGGCCCGCAGGGGCGCCTTCTCGTCGCCGCCAACTATGAATCCAGCACGCTGACGCTGATCGCGCTTGCCGAGGATGGCAGCTTCGTTGCGATGGCCTCTCTGGCGCTCGAAGGGCAGGGGCCGGACGCCGAGCGGCAGGAGGCGGCCCATCCGCATCAGGTTCTCTTCCATGACGGGATGATGCTCGTCGTCGATCTCGGCGCCGACCTCGTCCGGCGCTTCGCGTCTGACCTGGGGCAGTCCGTCGATCGGATGCTCACGCCGATCGAACCGCTGGCGGCGCCGGCGGGAAGCGGGCCGCGCCACGGCGTTTTCCTGCCCGATGGCCGGCTCGCGTTGTCAGGCGAACTCGGCTCCAGCCTGGTCGTCGGGGCCATGGCACGCCCGGCTGTCTGGGAGAGCACCGCCAGCACCCTGCGCCGCGACGCGGCCCGCAGCCGCACGCCGCGCAACTATCCGGGCGACGTGCAGCGGTCCGACGACGGCCGCCTCGTCTATCTCGCCAATCGCGGCCACGATACCATCGCTGCCTTCGACGTGACCTCCGCTGCGCCGCGTCTCGTCGCCGAGGTCGAATCGGGCGGCGCCTGGCCGCAGCATCTTCTCGTTCTCGGAGACCGTTGCCTCGTCGCGAACTGGGATTCGAACCTCGTTACCGCGCTCGGCCTCACCGAAGAGGGTTTCGACGGCGCGGCCGAGCCGTTGTTCGACTGTCCCGGCCCCGGCTGGCTGCTGCTCTTCTGATGGCCTGACGGCCGGCGCGCCCGGCCACCACCCAACGAAGCGACGGAGGCCCCCGTGAGCGCCATCACATCGGATGCAACACCGCCGTCGCCGGTGCTCGCCCGGGTGGCACCGGTCTATGGCGTCGTCGGCATCTCCTATCTCGGCTACGCCATGATGGCGACGCTGTTCGTGCCGATGATCCTCTCGCCCGGCTCGACCTATGCGCCGGAGGGCTCGACGGCAGGCCAGCGGGCGATGCTGGTCGGCCTCCTGCTGATGCTCTATCCGATGGCGCAGGTCATCGGTTCGCCCGTGCTTGGCGCCCTGTCCGATCGTTATGGCCGCCGGCCCGTTCTCGTGGCGTCTCTGGCCGTCACGACCATGGCCTATGCGTTGATCGCCTCGGCGCTTGCCATGCATATGCTCTGGCTGCTCGGGGCGGCGCTCATCCTCTGCGGGCTCGGCGAGGCCAATGCTGCGATCGGCACCAGCGCCATCGCCGATGCGACCACCAAGGAGGAACGGCCGAAATATCTCGGCTATCTGTGGTCGGTCACCAGCGTCTCCTATGTGCTCGGCCCGGTGCTCGGCGGTTTCGCCGCGGCACATTTCGGCTATCTCGTACCCTTCGCCGCGATGGTCGGCGTGCTCGCCGCGACCTTCCTGCTGGTGCTGCTCTTCTTCCGCGAGACGCGGCCGCCCGATCTCTCTGCGCGGCAGGTGCCGATCGGCGCCAGCCTCGGCAATCTCGGCACACTCTTCACTGACCGGCCGCTCCGCGCCTATTACCTCGCCAATTTCCTGCTCTTCGTCGCGTCGATGGGCTTCTGGCGGGTCGTCACGGAATATCTCGTCGACATGTTCGACCTGACGGTCGGGCAAGTGACGATCGACTATGCGTTGCTCGCCGTCACCGCCGGTCTCGGCAATCTCGTGCTGCTGCCGATCCTTGTCGGCCGCATCGACATGCGGCGGCTCGGCATCCTTGCGACGCTTATCGGCGGCTTCGGCGTGTTCCTATCTCTGCTGCCGGGTGGCGTCGCCGTGGCGGTCGGCTTCGGCGGCCTTGCCAGCATCGCCTTCGCCGTCGGCTTCAGCGCCTTGAGCGGGCTCCTCTCGGCAAGGGTGGGTCCCGAGCGGCAGGGCGCGGTGATGGGCAACAACACGGCGCTCGGTTTTCTCGGCGAAGGCATCGGCGTCATGGGCGGCTCGGCGCTGACCGGCATCACGCCCGAACTGCCGATGATCCTGTTCGGGCTCATCGCCTTCGCCTCGGTCGCCGTGGTTCGGTTCGCCATACCGCGCGAAGAGCCGGCGGCCGGCCACTGACGGGCGATGGCGCCTTCGCCCCGAACAGGCTACGAGTCGTCGGAACCGCCCGCCAGAAGGTCGCCCGCCATGCCCGAGCCGCTCCCGCACCGCCTGCCTGAGATCGCATCCGCCGACGCCGACCTCGCCGCGAAGTCTCCCGATCTCCGTGCGCTCGGCGAAATCCGCCTGATGCGGCTCGAGGACGGGCCCGGCCGCGGGCAGCGGCTGCTCGTCGCCCGCAATGCCGCGGGGATCGGCTTCGAGGTCGCGGTCGACCGCGGCTTCGATCTTTCGGCGCTGAGCCTCGGCCAGGTGCAACTCGGCTGGCACTCGCAGAACCAGATGCGATTTCCCGCGCAACTGCCGTCGAGCGAAGACGGCTACGGCTTCTTGCGCAATTTCGACGGTTTCCTCGTCACCTGCGGCCTCTCCTATTACGGACCGCCCCGCCGTGCTGCGGGCGACACCGCCGTCAGCCCGCACCGGCCGCAGCGCGATTATCCGCAGCATGGCGAGATCGCGTCCCTGCCGGCCCGCCTCGTCGCATACGGTCTCGATGCCGATGCGGGCGTGATCTTCGCCGAGGGCGTCGTCCGTCAATCGGGCGTTTTCGGCGACGTCCTCGAACTGCATCGGCGGATCGAGCTCGGGCTTTACGGCCGGACCATCACCGTCGCCGACCGCGTGGTGAATTGCGGCTTCAACCCGGCGCCGCATGCGCTGCTCTATCACTGCAATTTCGGCTATCCGCTTCTCGACGCGACGACCGAGCTGACCGGCGCTTTCGGCGACTTCGCGGATCGCTTCGCCGCGCTCTCGCCGCGCCCGCGGCCGGAGACCCGGGAGATCGTCGATCATCTTCAGCTGCCGCCCGACGAGCGGGGCGACCTCGCCGTCGGCCTCCGCAATCCGGCGATCGGCATCGGCGTCGAACTCGCCTACCGGCAGGCGCAGCTTCCCTCGCTGCTCGTCTGGCGCTCCTACCAGTCCGGCGTCTTCGCGCTCGGTATCGAGCCGGGCACCGCGCTGCCGCGGATCGAGAATGGCGAGCTCGTCACCGAGATCATCGAGCCGCGCGGCAGCCGCGACTATGGGCTGGCCATCACGGTGACGTCCGAGATCTGACGACGGCCCCGGAGTCCTCAGGCCTTCAGTGCCGCTGCGAGCGAGGAGCGCTGGTAATCCGCGAGCAGCGCGGCGACGGCCGCGGAGGCGAGGCGCGCCTCGGCACTGTCGGCACGGCTCGTCAGGATGATCGGCACGCGCGCGCCGAGCACGATGCCGGCCGCATCGGCACCGGCGAGGAAGGTGAGGCTTTTCGCCAGCATGTTGCCGGCTTCGAGATCCGGCACCACCAGGATATTGGCGCGGCCGGCGACGGGCGAGCGGATCTGCTTGATCGCCGCCGATCCGAGATCGATCGCGTTGTCGAGCGCGAGCGGTCCGTCGACGACCCCGCCGGTGATCTGGCCGCGATCGGCCATCTTGCAGAGCGCGGCCGCCTCGATCGTCGAGGGAACGTCCGGATTGACGGTCTCCATCGCCGAGAGCACCGCCACCCGCGCCTCGCCAAACCGAAGCGCCGCGGCGAGGTCGATGGCGTTCTGGACGATATGGCGCTTCTCCTCGAGGGTGGGCGCGATGTTGACGGCCGCATCGGTGATGATCAGCGGATCGTCATGATTGGGAACGTCCATGACGAAGCAATGGCTGATGCGCCGGCCGGTGCGCAGCCCCGTCTCGCGGGCAACGACGGCCCCCATCAGCTCGTCGGTATGCAGGCTGCCCTTCATCAGCGCGTCGGCCTCGCCGCTCCGCACCAGGGCGACGGCCTTCTCCGCGGCGTCATGGCTGTGCGCCGCCTCGACGCAGCGGAAGCGGGAGAGGTCGGCTCCGATCGCCGCCGCCGTCGCCGCGAGCTTGCCGGGCGGCGCGACCAGGATCGGTTCCATGAGGCCGAGCTCGGCGGCCTCGATCGCCGCGCCGAGCGCGACGGCGTCGCAGGGATGGGCGACGGCGACGCGGAGCCGCGGCAGCGCCTGCGCCGCCGCGATCAGGCGATCATATTTCGCATGCCGAAGCGCCGCGTCGTCGTCACCCATCATCATGTGCCTCAGCGTTTCATGTAGGAGCTGATCAGGCTGAGCTCCGGCGGACCCAGCCGGTCGGCCGCGCTCGCCAGCTGATGCCAATAGGGATAGATCAGCCGCTGCAGGCTGACGGCATCGAGCTTTGCGCGCTCCTCGTCGGTCAGCTTCAGCTCGGCGGCGCCGAGATTGCGCGTCAGCTGATGCTCATGGCGGGCGCCGATGATCACCGAGGTGACACCCGGCCGGCCGAGCAGCCAGGCGAGCGCGACTTCCGCCGGCGAGGATCCGCGGCCCTCGGCAATCTCGACGAGGACCTCGATCGTGTCGTAGAGGCGGTTCTCGTCCGCGAGCGGGGGCTCGTGCCAGTCATTGAGGTGACGGCCGCCTTCTTCCGGCGTTTTGCCGCGGCGATATTTGCCCGAAAGCAGGCCGCCGGCGAGCGGGCTCCAGACGAGAACGCCGAGACCCTGGTCGAGCGTCACCGGGATCAGTTCGTATTCCGCATCGCGCGATTCGAGCGAATAGTAGATCTGCTGGCTGACGAGCGGCACGAAGCGGTTGGCGCGGGCGATCTCCATCGCCTTCATCAACTGCCAGCCGGAGAAATTGGACGCGCCGACATAGCGCACCTTGCCCGAGCGCACGAGCGTGTCGAGCGCTTCCATGGTCTCCTCGAGCGGCGTCTGGCCGTCCCATTCATGCAGCTGGTAGAGATCGATCGTCTCGACCTGCAGCCGCTTCAGGCTCGCCTCGGCCTGGCTGACGATGTGGCGGCGCGAGAGGCCTTCGCCATTCGGGCCGTCGCCCATGCGGAAGCGAACCTTGGTGGCGATCACGAGATCGTCGCTGCGTCCCTTGATGACCTCGCCGAGGATTTCCTCCGAGCGGCCGTTCGAATAGGCGTTGGACGTGTCGATCAGGTTGATGCCGGCATCGATACAGATATCGAGCAGACGCCGCGCTTCGGCCGTATCCGTTGCGCCCCATTTGGCGAGCCCGCCGACGCCACCGAAGGTCGCGGTGCCGAAGGAGAGCGTCGAGACCTTGAGTCCCGAGCGACCGAGAAGCCGATAGTCCATGGATGCGTTTCCTCTCCGTTCCGCATTGACAGGCCCGGCGCCACGATAGGGCCGCGGCGCGGCCGGGACGCTGCGTCTCCTCGAAAAAGAAGGCGCGATGCAGCGGGGCGCTGGGCGTGTGATCCGGTCCTTGGGCCGGCCGAAGGACGCTAGCGCAGATCACCGTCAAGATCGAGGCTGGAAAGGCGAGGCGCGCCCCCATCTCGCGGCGTCGCCCTTCGCAACAGGCGAGAATCCGCGCACTCTCGCGACAAGCCCGGCGCAGTGCCGGGATCGCGATCATTCGAAGAGGCGAGGCGACATGACGGACACGACGGAAACCAGCGGGAGCGGACTGCCGGAGCTCGATCACGCGCACTACCTCCGTCTCGCCTTCAAGGTGGCCGAAGCGGCGAAGGCCTCCGGCCAGCATCCGTTCGGAGCGATCCTCGTCGGCGGCGACGGCTCCGTTCTGATGGAGCAGGCGAATGGCTATCTGCCCGACCGCGACATGACAGGTCATGCCGAGCGGCTGATCGCGACGCGCGCCGGCATTGCCTATGGCCCGCGCTTCCTGGCCTCGGCGACGCTCTATACGTCGGCCGAGCCCTGCGCGATGTGCGCCGGCGCCGCCTATTGGGTCGGGATCGGGCGCGTCGTCTATGGCCTCAGCGAGAAGCGAATGAAGGGGCTGACCGGCAACCATCCGGAAAACCCGACCCTGGATCTCCCCTGCGAGGTCGTGCTCGCCGCCGGCCAGCGCAAGGTCGAGGTCGTCGGGCCGCTCCTCGAAGACGAGGCGGCGGCTCAGCATGAGGGGGTCTGGGGATAAATCCTGCCGCAGTGGTGGCCACGCGGACAGCCGAAAACGACTGATTTCCGCGCGGCTCCGGGCCGGGGAGGGGCGCTGGTGCCCATCCCTTA
>CAWZZK010000155.1:0-10395 GCA_963966455.1 Kaistia sp.
GTCGCGACCCTCTCTCGTGACCTTGCTGCCGCCGCTATCATGACTGCCAATGGCGGTGGCCCGCCGAGGATCCCAACGTGCCGATCACATCTGTCATTTCCTGGTTTGCCGGCTCGCTCGCGCCGCTGACGCGCGGCATGACACTCGGCGTGCGCTGCGCCTGCTTCGATGAAGAGGGCAGGGTCTTCCTGCTGCGCCACAGCTACATGCCGGGCTGGTATCTTCCCGGCGGCGGTGTCGAGCGGGGCGAGACGGTGCATCACGCGCTCGTCCGCGAGCTGGAAGAGGAAGGCGGGATCGTGCTTCAGGACGAGCCCGCGCTGTTCGGCGTCTATCACAACCGCCGGCAGATGCGCGATCACGTGCTCGTCTATGTGAGCCGCGCCTTCGAGCGGCCGAACCCGCCGTCCTATCCCAACCGCGAGATCGCCGAGGTCGGCCTCTTCGCCCCGGACGCGCTCCCGGACGACATCTCGCCGGCGACGCGGCGGCGCCTCGCCGAGATCGTGGACGGGGCGCCCCGGGAACCAATCTGGTGATTGCCGCTTTACGGGCGACCGAAACGCGTGATATGCGCCAAACCGGCTGGAACATGGACCAAGCGATGCCTGCGCGGCTCACCCTGCGACGACGAACCGACGGCCGCGACGCTGCGTCGCGCGATGCCGCTCGTCCCGTCGTCCGCCGGTCCGCGCAAGCCTGAAGCGTGGCCATCCGTCGGACGATCACCCTTCCGACGTGAGCCAGCTTTCCATGATGATCGACAGTTTCACCGTCCAGGCCGAGCGGCCTGAGCATGCGGATGCCATCGAGGCCCTGCACGAGGCCTCGTTCGGCCCCGGCCGCTTCACCCGCGCCGCCTCGCTGCTGCGCGAGGGCGTTGCCCATGATCCTATGCTCTCCTTCGTCGCGACGGCGGGGCTCACCCTCATCGGATCGGTGCGGCTGACGCCGATCTTCATCGGCGATCGTCCCGCGATCCTGCTCGGTCCGCTCGCCGTGGTCGAGGGCTGGAAAGGGCGCGGCGCCGGCAAGTCGCTGATGCGCACCGCGCTCGCGGCAGCCGCCGAGGCCGGCCATGCGGTCGTGCTTCTCGTCGGCGACGAGCCCTATTACGGGCCGTTCGGTTTCGTGCGGCTCGAACCCTACCGGATCACACTCCCCGCGCCGGCCGATCCGGCCCGCGTGCTCGTCTGCCCGCTCGCCGAAGGCGCGCTGGACGGGCTCGGCGGCGCGGCGCGGCGAGCCTCGTAGTTCAGCCGCGCTGTGGCAGCCGCCAGAGCGCGCCGAGTTCGAGATCGAAGGAGCGCGGGTCGAAGCGCTCGAAGCCCGCCGCCGGATAGACCGTCAGCTCCCCGACATAGACCCGCTCCTCCGTGGCCAGGAAGTCGACCCGCACATAGTCGATGTCCTCCGAAAGCCGCATCGCAGCCTCGGTCATGCCGCCGAGCGAGGGCGGCGGCGGCAAGTCGCCGGAGAAATGGCCGCGCGCGTCGGGATCGTGGACGGCGAGCGGCGCCCAACCGGGTCCCCGATAGGCATAGGACCAACGACCGTCACGCTCGAATTCGACCTCGATATGCGAGAGCTGGCCGCCGAACATGTGGAAGCGATAGTCGGCCGGCAGCCGGCCAGCGGCGAGGCAGGCGGGCTCGATCAGGAGGCGCGGCGGCACCGACCCATAGGCCCATTCGCGGTTCACGAGCGAATGGTCGATGCGCAGCCAGCGCTCCGCCGTCCCCGCCGCGCGGAAGGCTTCGGCATCGCCGCGATCCCTGAGCAGCGAGACGAGCCCGCTCGCATGGGCGGGCTTGATGACGGCCGGGAAAACGATGCTCGTCCAGTCGACCTCGCGCAGCTCAGTTCCCGACCAGAGCGTCGGCACGACGTGGTCGCCGCCGATCCGTGAGGCGACGAAACCCTTGCAGGCGAGTTTGTCGGTGAGCAGCGGAAAGAGCGGGTTGCGGTCATAGAGCTTGCGCCATTGCAGCTTCTCGCTGAAGCGCAGCGGCCGGTCGATGTCCGGCAGCCGTCCATGCACCGAGAGATAGCGCAGCGAGCAATAGAGGCGATCGGACATAGGCGCTGCTAGCAGCCGCGTCGTGCCGCGGATCGCGGCCCTCATCCCCGGCCTCTCCCAGCCGCGATGAGGCAGTTGCCCGACGGCCGTCGTCTTCCCCCAACGCATCATGCATGTCCCCCGACACCGATCTCTCCTTAACAGAGGACGGCATCGGCCGGAACGATGCGCAGGCGTTCAGCGCCCCTCGCGATACCAGGTCGCAGCGGCGAGGCCGAGCAGAATCGCGAGGCCGAGGAAGCCGGAGAAGAGCGGCAGGCGCTCGACGCCTGTGAGCAGCGAGGCTTCCGTCATGCGCACCCCGATCCAGTCGCGGCCGGAGACGCTGCGGCCGGAATGGACGGGGACGATGCGCGGCACATCCGCCGTGCCGGCGGTCGTCTCCATGCGCGCGATGCGGCCGCCCGAGGCGTCCACCACGGGCTGGAGCTTATCGAAAGTCGAGCGCACATCCTGGAATTCGCGCGGATTGGCGGGGCCGACCAGCGCGAAGGCGCGCCGCTCGCCATCCTCGACCCGCCAGAGGCCGATTTCGGGGGCGGCGATCTCGGCGCGGAAGCGGCCGGGGCCGTCGGGGACGAGCGTCGCCGTGCTGCGGGCGCCGGATGGCGCGATGACCGTCACCGGATCGATGGCGTCGCGCATTGTCTGGCGCTCGATGGTGAGCGTCGCGCCCTTGGCGCTGGCGCGCAGCGCCTCCTCTTCGAGGTCGGGCTCCTTCATCAGCCAGTGGGCGAGGCGGCGCAGCAGGTCGACATGCGGGCCGCCGCCTTCGAAATTGCGCGCCCAGAGCCAGACCTGGTCGGAGAGCAGCAGCGCCACGCGGCCCTTGTCCTCGCGCTCCAGCACGAGCAGCGGCTCACCGTCGGCGCCCTTCATGACGACCTCGCCGCCGGGCTGGTCGGTCTCGACCTGGCGGAACCAGCGGCTCCAATGGGGCGGGCTGGTGTCGCCGCCCTCGAGGCCGCGCGTCACCGGGTGGCGCTTGCCGAGATCGGTGACCTCGGGGAAGAACGGCTTCTCGATCACGCGGCCGGTCGGCGCGGCGGGCAGGACATCCGCGAGCGGCGTCGTGTAGAGGCTGGCGTCGGACGCATAGTCCGGCCCCGAGGCGACGAGCAGCGCGCCGCCGTTGCGCACATATTGCGCGATATTGTCGAAGTAGAGGATCGGCAGCACGCCCTGCTGGGCATAGCGGTCGAAGATGATCAGGTCGAACTGGTTGATCTTGACCGAGAACAGCTCCCGGGTCGGGAAGGCGATCAGCGACAATTCGTCGATCGGCGTGCCGTCCTGCTTCTCCGGCGGTCGCAGGATGGTGAAATGGACGAGGTCGACCGAGGCGTCGGATTTCAGGAGGTTGCGCCAGATGCGCTCGCCGGCATGCGGCTCGCCCGAGACGAGCAGCACGCGGAGATTCTCGCGGATGCCGTCGATGACGACCGCGGCGCGATTGTTGACCGCGGTCAGTTCGTTCGCGAGCGGCTCGGCCTCGAACTCGTAGATATTCTGGCCGGCATGGCCGATCTCGATCTCGAAGCGGTTGTCGGCGCCGGGCGTCACGGTCTCGGTGGCGATGGGGTCGCCGTCGCGCGAGATGGTGACCTTGACAGGGCCGGACTGCGCCGGGCCGCTGTCGTCGACGCTGTAGGTGATGGTCTGCTTCTCGCCGACGATGCCGAAGCGCGGCGCCTGGCGGATGACGAGGCGGCGGTCGATCTCGTCGTCGCGGCCCGAGACGAGCGCGTGCAGTGGCGCGCTGCCGAGGATTTCGGACGGGTTCGCCGGAACGTCGTGCACCTCGCCGTCGGTGAGCATGACGACGGCGCCGATCCGCTCGGGCGCGACGTCGGCGAGTTCCGTCGAGACGGCCTTGAAAAGCTCGGTGCCGTCGACCGGCGCGCCATTGGCGGTCGGGCCGACCTCGACGGTGCGCAGTTCGATGTCGCGGAAATCGCCGAAGCGCTTCGCCAGCGCCTCGCGCATGCGCTCGGTCGCGGCGGTACGGTCGGAAAAGGACTGGCTGGCGCTCTTGTCGACCACCATCGTGACGACGGTCGGCAGCGCCTGGCGCTGTTCGTCGAGGAGCACCGGCCCGAGCAGCGCGAAGACGAGCGCGGCCAGAGCGGCGAGGCGCAGCAGCGCGCCGCGCGTCCGCCGCAGCAGCAGCGGCGCGATCGCGGCGAGGCCGGCGACGCCGAGGACGGCGATCAGCCAGAGCGGCAGCAGCGGCGCGAAGGTGAGGGACCAGTTCACTGACCGAGCCTCTCGAGCAGGGCCGGGACATGCACCTGGTCGGCCTTGTAGTTGCCCGTCAGCGTGTACATCACGATGTTGATGCCGGTCCGATAAGCCATCTCGCGCTGGCGCGGATCGGGCGGGACGGTCGGGTAGAGGAAGCGGCCGTCGGGATCGGTCGCCCAGGCGCCGGCGAGGTCATTGGCGGTGATCAGGATCGACGAAACGCCGTCGCCGGGCCGCACCGGCCGGTCGCCGCTCGCCTCGTCATCGGCGGCCGAGGTCTCGACCCAGAGCGGGCTGCCGGAATAGCGGCCGGGATAATCGGCGAGCAGATAGAAGGCCTTGGTCAGCACATGGTTGCTCGGCACCGGCTCCAGCGGCGGGATGTCGAGGCCGGTGAGCATGGCGCGCAGCCGCTCGGCCTCCGGCGTGCCGGCGAACCCGTCGCTGCCCGGCGGCCGGTCGAGCTCGTCGCGCGTGTCGAAGAGGATGGTGCCGCCCTGCTTCATATAGGCGTCGATGCGGGCGAGCGTCTCGGAGCTCGGCATCGGCGAGGACGGGTCGATCGGCCAGTAGAGCAGCGGGAAGAAGGACAGCTCATCCTTGGCGACGTCGACGCCGATCGGATCGCTCGGCTCCAGCGCCGTGCGGTTGGCGAGTTCGCGCGAGAGGCCGGCGAGGCCTTCCCTGCTCACCTCGTCGATCGAGGCATTGCCGGTGACGACATAAGCGAGCCGCGTCGCGTTGACGGCATCCATCGCGAACTGGTCCGACGCCGCATCGGCATGGGCGGGCCGTGGCGCGAGCGCCGCCATCAGCGCCAGCGCGAGGACCGCCGCCGGCGCCGCGCGGCGAAGGCGGAGGCCGCCATTCAGCCAGAGCACGGCGAGAGCATCGGCGACGAGGCAGACGAGTGCGACGACGAGCAGCCAGGGCGAGAGATCGGTCGGCGCCGTGGTCGGATAGGCGGCGGTGCTGGCGCCGTTCACCAGCTTCGCATCGAAGGGCGGCAGCGTCGCGTCGGCGGCGAGGAGGTTCACGGCGCGGAAGGCGTCGTCATTGCCGTAGAGCCCGGGCGGATGCTCGCGGGTCGGCGCCACGGCCTCCGCCGCGGCCGCCAGCGGCCGGGCCAGGGGATCGGCGGTCACGGTGCGCCCGAAACCGTCGAGCAGCCGCCAGGGCGGCAGCATGACGCCGCCGGCCGTGCCTTCGACGGCGCCGGCTTTGGCCGCGGTCGTGGGAACGGCGGAGAAGGCCGCGATCCGGCGCAGCATGTCGACGAAACTCCCCGAAAGCGGCAGGTTGGACCAGCTCGTATCGGCCGTGACGTGGAAAAGCACCAGCCAGCCCTTGCCGAGCCGCGCGCCCGTGACGAGCGGCGTGCCGTCGGCGAGCGCCGCCCAGGTGCGAGCCTGCAGATTGGCATCGGGCTCGGCGAGGACCTGGCGGCTGACGGTGACATCGCCCGGAACCGCCATGCCGGCGAAGGGACCGCCCGGCGCGAAGGAGGCGAGCGGCTGCGGGCTCGACCAGGAGAGGCTGCCGCCGAGCGAGCGGCCACCCTCGCGAAGCCGCACGGGGACGAGCGTGTTCTCGCCCGTCGTCGCGGCGGCGAGGCGGGGGCCGGCGAAACGCAGCAGTGTGCCGCCGTCCTCGACCCATTTCGACAGCCGCTCCTCGATCTCCGGCGTCAGCGTGCCGATATCGGCGAGCACGATCACCGCGGCGCCGCCATCGATGAGCTGCGGGATCGCGGTCGCGGCATTGGCGTCGCTGGCATTGATGACGTCGGCGAAAGGCTGCACCGCGCGGGTGAGGTAATAGCGGGGCGAGAGCAGCGGCTGGGCGTTGCTGTCATTGGAGCCGCCGGAGACGATGCCGATCCGGCGGCGCTTGAAGCGGTCGTCGAGGAGCTGCACCGCGCCGGCATTGGCGCTGCCGGCGATCTCGACGCGGACGATCTCGTTGCGGAGTTCCGTCGGGAGATCGAAGACCGCCTCCGCCTTGGCCTCGCCCGCCTTGAAGGCGAAGGGCGCGACGCCGACCGAGCGGCCCTTGAGGTCGCGGGCCTCGATCTGTCCGGCATCCACGAGCCGGCTGTCGCTGCGGATCACGGCGAGCGTCAGCGCGTCCGAGCCAGTGGGGGGCGGCAGCAGGCCTTCCAGCGTGGTGCCGTCGCCGTCATAGACGCTCGCCGGCGCCTTGACCGTCTCGTTCAGGAAGCGCGCGAAGGCCGCGGCATCCTCGCCGCCGAGGCCGCTCGCGAGCCAGGCGACGCCGCCGAACGGGCGGGCCGCGACGGCAGGCGCCATGGCTGCGGCGATGGCGGCACGGTCGGCCGGATAGGGGCGCGGCTGCAACGCGTCGATGCGGGCGATGGCGGTCGCGGCGTCGGAGGGCGCGAATTCCTGCGCCGGCGCCTCGGCGGTAGCGACCAGCGTCACCGGGCGACCGCTGCGCTCGGCCAGCGCGACGATGCGCTTCGCCGTATCGACGCGGGCCGGCCAGTTGCGGGCGGCCGCCCAGTCATTGTCGAGCACGACGAGCAGCGGGCCGTCGCCGGGCGCGCTCTCGCCGGCCGGCCGCCAGACGGGCCCCGCCAGCGCCAGGATGATCAGCGCCGCCAGCAGCAGGCGCAGCGCGGTCAGCCACCAGGGGCTGCGGGCCGGCTGTTCGTCCTTCGGCACGATCTCGGCGAGAATGCGAGTCGGCGGAAAGGTCTCGATGCGCGGGCGCGGCGGCGTCAGCTTCAGCAGCCACCAAATGGCCGGCAGCAGCACCAGCGCCGAGAGGACGAGGGGGGTCGCGAAGGCGAGGGGGAGGCCACCCATCAGACGGCGCCCCCGGCGATGCTGCGATCGGAGAGGCGGGCATGCAGCGCCAGCAGCGGCTCGGTCGCCGGCCGGTCGGTGCGGTGGACGAGATAGCTCCAGCCGAGCCGGCGGCAGGTCGCGGCGAGATGCTCGCGCCGGGCCGCGAGATGGCGGCGATAGTCCTCGGCGATCTGCTCGGCGCGGCCGGCGACATAGACGACGCCGCTTTCCGGATCGCGAAACTCGGCCCGGCCGGCATAGGGGAAGGTCTCCTCGACCGGATCGCGGATCTCGATGAGATGCACGGTCGCGCCCGCGCGGGCGCAATCGGCGAGCGTCGCGTCGATCTCGGCGAGCGGATCGAGCAGGTCGCCGATCATCACGAGATCGGCAAAGCGGGTCAGGCGGCGGGTGTCCGGCAGCCCGGCGGAGTCCTGGCCGCGATGCAGCAGCGTCTCGGCGAGCCGCTCGGCGGCGTTCCGCGCCAGTACTGGATCGGAAAGGCCGATGAGGCCGATGCGCTCGCCTGCGCCTGCCAGAAGCTCGGCGATCGCCAGCAGGAGGACCACGGCGCGGTCACGCTTCGAGGCGGTCGCAAGGCGCGAGCGGAAATCCATCGAGCGCGACAGATCGGCGGCGAGCCAGATCGTGTGCGCCGCTTCCCACTCGCGCTCGCGGACATAGAGATGGTCGTCGCGGGCCGAGCGGCGCCAGTCGATCCGTCCGGGCGCTTCACCGGCGAGGAAGGGGCGGAATTGCCAGAAGGTTTCGCCGGGGCCGGCACGCCGCCGCCCGTGCCATCCCGCCAGAACGGTAGTCGCGATCCGTCGCGCCTCGACCAGCAGGCCGGGCAGGCTGTCGGCGAGAGTCTTCGCTTCGGCGAGCTTGCCGGCTTCGGCGAGGGAGCGGTCGGCGCCGGAAGGGGAGGGGGCGGAAGAGGCCGCTTGCGTCACGCCGTCAACCGATCCGCGCCTTGAGACGCCCGATCACGCCCCGCACCGTCTCGCCATCGGCGCGCGCGGCGAAGGAAAGGCTCATGCGATGCTGTAGCACCGGCTCGGCCAGAGCCAGCACATCGTCGATCGACGGCGCATAGCGCCCGTCGATGAGGGCGCGGGCGCGGACGGCGAGCATCAGCGCCTGGCTGGCGCGCGGTCCGGGACCCCAGGCGATCGCCTCGGCGAGCTTCTTGTCGGCCGCGGCACCGGGGCGCGCCGAGCGGACGAGCTCGAGGATCGCCTCGACGACGCTTTCGCCGACCGGGAGACGGCGGACCAACTGCTGCAGCGCGCGCAGCCCTTCGGCGTCCATCACGCGCTTTGCCGTCGCATCGCCGGCGCCCGTCGTCTCGAACAGCATGCGCCGCTCGGCCTCGATATCGGGATAGAGCACGTCGATCTGCAGCATGAAGCGGTCGAGCTGCGCCTCGGGGAGGGGATAGGTGCCTTCCTGCTCCAGCGGGTTCTGCGTCGCGAGGACATGGAACGGCGCCGGCAGGTCGTAGCGCTGGCCAGCGATGGTGACGTGATATTCCTGCATCGCCTGCAGCAGCGCCGACTGCGTGCGCGGGCTGGCGCGGTTGATCTCGTCCGCCATCAGCAGCTGCGCGAAGATCGGTCCCTTGACGAAGCGGAAGGCGCGGCGGCCCTCGGCGTCCTGGTCCATCACTTCCGAGCCGAGAATGTCGGAGGGCATCAGGTCCGGCGTGAACTGCACGCGGCGTTCATCGAGCCCGAGCACGGTGCCCAGCGTCTCGACCAGCTTGGTCTTGGCGAGGCCCGGGACGCCGACGAGCAGGCCATGGCCGCCGGAGAGCAGCGTCACCAGCACGCGCTCGATCACCTGTTCCTGACCATAGATCAGCTGGCCGATGGCGGCGCGGGCCGAGCCGATCGTCACCACCGCGGCATCGGCCTCGGCGACCAGCGATTGCGGGTCGACCGCGGCGAGGGATGTCTGATTGAACGCGCTCATATCGACCCATATAGTTTCGGGGGACGGATCGGCGAGATGGTTTTGCCGCGCCGCTCCTTCATCTTGGCAGATCGGACCGGCGGCGCCAGTCGCCGGACCACGGATTTCCTCAGGCATGGCAAGGTCAAAGCAAGGCGAAACGAAGGCCGCGACGACAGGCGGTCCGCCGGAGGACCTCGCCGAACGGCCCGCAGGCGCGCTGCCGCCCTTCCGCCCGGCGCCCGTCCATCTGTGGAATCCGCCGCTCACCGGGCGCATCGATATCCGCATCGACCGCGACGGCGGCTGGCATCACGAGGGCGGGCCGATCCAGCGCGAGGGACTTGTCCGCCTCTTCGCCAGCGTGCTGCGGCGCGAGGCCGACGGCAGCTATGTGCTGGTGACGCCGGTGGAAAAAGTCGCGATCGAGGTCGCGGACGTGCCGTTTCTGGCCGTCGATCTCTCCGCGACCCCATCCGGTCCGCCGCTCATCACCTTCCGGACCAATCTCGGCGAAGAGGTCGCGCTCGACGCGGACCATCCGCTCAGGATCGACGATGGCGGCGGCGACGCCTTCATCCCCTATGTCACCGTGCGGCCCGGTCTCGAGGCGCGGCTGACCCGCGCGGTCGCCGAGGATCTCGCGGGCCATGCCATTGCGCGAGGGGGGCGGCTCGGCGTCGAATCGGGTGGTCAATTCTTCGTCATCGGGCCTTTGCCATGACGCTCATGGCCGATGACGACCGCTTCCTGCCCGATCATGTGTTCGCCGTGGCGAAGCGGCGGCTGCTGCCCGTCTCGGACGTGGCCGGCTCGGACAGCGAGCCGGTCATCAATGCCGATTTCAAGCCGCCGCGCGGCTTCCGCGCGCGGCCGGCGGCGGTGCTGATCCCGATCGTCGCGCGCGATCACCCGACGGTGCTGATGACGCGGCGGACGGCGCGGCTGCGCCAGCATGCCGGACAGATCGCGTTTCCGGGCGGCGCCGTCGACCCCGAGGATGTCGACGCGGCCGCCGCCGCCCTTCGCGAGGCCGAGGAGGAGATCGGGCTCGAGCCACGCCTCGTGCAGCCGCTCGGCCGGCTCGGTCCCTATATCGCCGGCACGGGCTATCACATCACGCCGGTGGTGGCGCGCGTCGAGCCGTCGTTCCGTCTCGTGCTCAACCCCGACGAGGTCGAGGCGGCCTTCGAAGTGCCGCTCTCCTTCCTCATGACGCCGGAGAACCACCGGCAGGGCAGCCGCGAGTGGGACGGCACCCGGCATTTCTTTTACGAAATGCCTTATGACGAGCACTATATCTGGGGG
>CAWZZK010000156.1:0-15927 GCA_963966455.1 Kaistia sp.
CTTTGAACAAACCCGCGCCCCCCCCCCGTTGCCCCGGGGCCGCCCCCGCGACCCGTCAGGCGCTGGGGACTGGAGGAGGGATCAGCCCTTCACGGCACCGGCGGTCATGCCGACCACGATCTGCCGGTTGAAGAAGAGGAAGATGATCAGCGGCGGGATCGTGATGATCAGAATGTTCATGAAGAGAAGATTGTAGGACGTGTCGAACATGCTCTGGAAATTATAGAGCGTCAGCTGCACCGTGACGTTCTGCTTGCCGGGTAGATAGTAGAGCGGGTTGGTGAAGTCGTTGAAGATCGCCACCGACTGCACGACGATGACCGTGATGATCACCGGCTTCAGCAGCGGCAGGATGATGCGGAAGAAGAGATCGAGCGGCCCGGCACCGTCGATGATCGCCGCCTCGTCGATCTCACGCGGAATGGTGGAGACGAAGGCGCGAAAGAGCAGCACGCTGAAGGCGAGGCCATAGGCGACCTCGATCAGGATCATCCCGTGCAGCGTCTTGAAGAGCCCGAGCCCCTGCAGCGTCCAGATCGTCGGCACGACGGCGGGCGGCATGATGAGGCCGGCGAGCACGAGGAAATTGGCGACGCCGGTCCAGACCGACGGCCTGCGCTGCATGACGAAACCGACCATGGCGCCGAGTACGACCAGCAAGGTGACGCTCGCCACCGTCAGGATGGTCGAATTGATCAGCGCGGTGATCAGCATATAGTCGCGCGCCTTCACCACCTCGACGAGGTTGCTCCAGAAATGGAACGAGGTCGGCCAGGAGAAGTCGCGCAGCGAGGCCTGCTGCTTGTCCTTCAGCGCCGTGATCAGGATGAAGGCGAAGGGGATGATGAAGATGACGATCGAGCCGAGGATGGCCGCCGCGCCGATCAGCGTTCCGCCGCGGTTCCTCATCGGGCGACCTCCCTGCGGTTGAGCACGGCCGACAGCGGCACGACGATGAGCGCCACCAGGATGAACAGCACGACATTGCCGGCCGTCGAGAGGCCGTAGAAGCCGGCCTGGTACTGCTTGTAGATCACCGAGGCGATCACGTCGGAGGTGAAGCCGGGGCCGCCGCGGGTCATCGACCAGATGAGATCGAAGGAGCGCAGGCCACCGATCAGCGACAGGATGACGACGGTGACCGTGGCCGGACGCGCCAGCGGCAGCGTGACGTTCCAGAAGCGCTGCAAAGCGCCGGCGCCGTCGATCATCGCCGCCTCGTAATAGTCGCGCGGGATCGAGACGATGCCGGCGATATAGATGACGGTCGCGAGGCCGACGCCCTTCCAGACATCGACCAGCGCTACGGAGAGCAGGGCGAAACGCGGATCCGTCAGCCAGCCCGGCCCCTCGATGCCGATCGCGGCGAGCGACTGGTTGATGAGGCCGCCGGTCGGATGCATCAGCACGGTGAAGGTGATGCCGACGCCGACGGTCGAGACGAGCACCGGAAAGAACACCACGGAGCGCAGATAGTCACGCGCGATGATCTCGGAGGTCAGCAGCACGCCGAGCAAGAGGCCAAGCACGACCTTCAGCCCCGACGTCACCACCGCATAAATGAGCGTGTTGACGAGACCCTGGATCAGGAACGGCTCGCGGAAGAACTGGCGGAAATTGTCGAGGCCGATGAAGGTCGCCTCGCTGAGCGTCCAGCGCGTCAGGCTGAAGAACAGCGATGCGACGGTCGGGAAGAGGAACAGCACCGCATAGATGACGGCAGCGGGAAGGTAGAACCAGTTCGGATAGACCGTCCGGACGGCGCGGCGGCGGGCGCGGTCGGCACCGATCGCGGGGCTGGCGGCAAGGCTGGTCATCGATGGCGCTCCTCCCGGCGGGTTGGGCCGGCGCATTGCGCGCCGGCCTTCGTCATGTGTCAGGAGCGCCTTACCAGCCGGGCAGGCCGAGCTGCTGCGCCTGCTTCTTGACGTCCTCGTCATAAAGCGCTGCGCCCTCGGCGGGCGAACGGATGCCGGAACCGACCTCGACCGTGATCTGCTCAAGCGACGGACCCTTGACGGGCGAGACGAATTCGAGCGCCGGAGCGGCCGCGCCTTGCTTGTCGAAATAGGCCTGAAGGTCGGAGACCATCGGCGGCACGTCGGCGGGCAGCGCGCAGGACTTCACCAGATAGGGACCGGTGGCGCCGACGGCAGCCGTCTGCAGGTCGCACGCCTCCTTGGAGGCGATGAAGGCGACGAGCTTCTTGGCGGCGTCGACATGCTCGCTCTCGTTGGAGATGTAGATGCCCGGCGGCATCCAGGCGGTGAGGCCGTTCTTGGCGGCATCGTCTCCCGGCAGGGCGAAGAAGCCGATATCCTTGACCGCAGCCGGATTGGCGGTCTGGATCGCGCCGAGCGCGAAGGTCAGCATCGGGTAGTGCGCGCCTTCGCCGGATGCGAGCATGCGGAGCCCGTCGTCGAAAGTCGCGGCGCCGAAGTCCTTGTTGAGATAGCCCGCCTTGAAGACGTCGGCCTGGTGCTCGAAGCCCTTCAGCGCCGCCGGCGTCGTCGCGAACTTCGCCTTGTTGGCGGTGTAGTCCTCGGCGAAAGTCGGCACAGCGGCCTGCACGTTGAAGAAATCGCCGAGCACGAAGAGCTGGCTCGTCCAGGTGTCCTTGAAGGTCTGAATGACCGGCACCTTGCCGGCCGCCTTGATCTTCTCGTTGTTGGCCATGAAATCGGCCCAGGTCTTCGGAACCTCGAGCCCGAGATCGGCATAGAGCTTCTTGTTGTAGAGGACGCCGCCGCCCATCGCGGTCTGGAACGGCGCGCCATAGACCTTGCCGCCGGCCGTCACGACATTCTGGAACGAGGGCTGGATGTCGGCCTGCCAGGGCTCGGCGGTGAGGTCGACCATGTATTTCTGCGGGTTGATCTGCTGGAACAGCGAACCCGAATTGTAGAGGAACACGTCGCCGATCTCGCCCGTCGAGAGGCGGGTCTTGACGATGTTGTCGCCGTCGCCGCCGCCGGGGCGGGTCTCGATATCGACCTTGATGTCGGGATTGGCCGCCATGAAGGCCTGGACGACCTTCTCGGCCGCCGCGACGGTCTGCGGGCCGTTGTCGATGAGAAAGCTCAGCGTCACCTCTTCGGCGAGCGCCGGCCCCGAAACCATGGCGGCGAGCGCGAGACCGGCGCCGGCCGAAAGCGCCGCGAGGCGCATCCTGTGAGCAGTCATCAAGTTTCCTCCTCCTTGCGCCCGCATGCCGCGGGGCGCTCCTCCCCATTGCCGCCGACGCCTCCCCGCGCCGGCGAAACTCATGCGATGCGGAACGTCACCTCATGCGTTCCGGCGGCAAGCGGCAGCCGCGCGCCCTCCGCGCCCGTCGCGACCGATGCGCCATCGATGGCGGCATCGCTGTAGCCGGGCCGCAGGACCAAGGTCGCCTCGGCGCCTTCCGGAACGGTCACGCGATAGCGGACCCGATCGGCTTCGACCGACCAGCCCGCCTCGATGCGTCCGGCTGCCGAAACGTGATGGGCGCTGACGGGGCCGAGGCGCGGCCAGACGAGCGGCTCGAAGATGATGTGGCGGAAGCCCGGCCTCTCGGGGTCGGGCCGGAAGCCGGCGGCCTGCTCGAACAGGAACTGGCAGACCGCGCCATAGGCGTAGTGGTTGTAGGAGTTCATCGCCGGGTCGAAGGGCGTTCCGTCCTCGCGGATCGCATCCCAGCGTTCCCAGATCGTCGTGGCGCCGTTCTTCACCTGGTAGAGCCAGCCCGGCACGCCTTCCTGCAGGAAGACCTCCTCGGCGAGCGCCGCCTCGCCCGCCTTGACGAGCGCCGGGAGCAGGGCCGGCGTGCCGATGAAGCCGGTGCCGATCCGCCCGCCCGCCCGGGCGATGGTCGCCTTGAAATACCGGATCGCCGCCGGAAGCTGCGCCTCTGGGATGAGATCATGCAGGATCGCCAGCGCATAGGACGTCTGGTCGTCATAGACGAGGCGTCCCGACGGCGCGATGAACTCCCTGGCGAAGGCGGCTTTCACCGCGTCGGCCCTTGCGGTCATGCGCTCGGCGGTCGCAGTGTCGCCGACCACGCCAGCGACCCGGGCCGTGAGGCGCGAGGAGATGTAGAGATAGATCGTCGCCGCGGCATCGTCGCCGATGGTCGGCAGCGGCTTCTCGCTCGGCCCCTTCGGCTGCAGCCAGTCGCCGAAGGTGAAGCCGCGCGACCCCCAGGGCCGCGGCGGCCGGACAATCGGCGCGTCGCTGATCGACCAGAGGAAGTCGACCCATTTCACCATGGCCGGCAGCGTCTCGGCGAGGATGTCCCGGTCGCCGTAATGTTCGTAGAGCGCCCAGGGGACGATGCAGATGGCGTCGCCCCAGCCCGTCGAGCCGAAGAAGCCGGGATAGGCGTCCGGGCGCATCCGCGTCGGATCGGGCACGACATGGGCGATCGCGCCGTCCTCGCGCTGGTCGGCCATGACGTCGCGCAGCCACTTCACCCAGAACGAGTGGCTCTCATGGAGATAGCAGGCGGTCGGCGCGAAGACCTGCGCGTCGCCCGTCCAGCCGAGGCGCTCGTCGCGCTGCGGACAGTCGGTCGGGACCTCGATGAAGTTGGAACGCTGCGACCAGATCGTGTTCTGAACGAGGCGGCTCACCAGCGGATTGCCGCTGGTGAAATCGCCCGTCGGCGTCACCGCCGAGGTGATCGGCACCGAGACGATGTCGAGGATTTCCGCATGGCCGGCGATCGTCACGCGGGCATAGCGGAAGCCCTGGAAGGTGAAGATCGGCCGGTAGCTCTCCTCGCCCTCTCCCTTCAGCACATATTCGACCCGGGCCGGCGCGCTGCGAGAGTTGGAATTGTCGAGATTGCGCTTCGGATCGAGGATCTCGGCATGCTCGACGATGATCTCGGCGCCGCGCTCGCCGCGGACACGGAAGGCGACATAGCCGCCGAGGTTCTGGCCAAAATCGTAGAGCCGCCGCCCCTCGGCGTCTTCCCAGCTCTCGACCGGCGCCAGCGGCTGCAGTTCGCGGACGCCGCCGGTCTCGTAGGCGACGAGGCGCGCGGCGTCGAAGGGCAGCGCCGCGCTGCCCGAGATCGCCTTCAATTCGTCGAGCCGGGCGTCGTAGATCTCGCCGAAATAGATGCCGCTCTTGAGCACCGGCAGCAGGCCACTTTCCCAGGAGGCGTCGGTCGCGAGCAGCAGCGGCGCGTCGCGGCCGGGGCCGGCGCGCAGCTCGGCGATGGCGGCGATCCGGTCGCCCCAGGTGTTGTAGAGCGCCGTCTGCTTGGCCCACATCATCTGCGAGCGGTACCAGCCATCGGCGAGCCAGATGTCGATGACGTTCTCGCCGGCGACGAGCAGATCCGCGACATCGTAGGACTGGTAGGAGAGCCGCTTGTCATAAGCGGTCCAGCCCGGCGTCAGGAGATCCTCGCCCACCCGCTTGCCATTGATGAAGGCGCGGTAGAGCCCCAGCGCGCTGATATGCAGCCGCTCGCCGCCGCCGATGCCGTCCAGCGTGAAGCGCCGGCGCAGGAAGGAGGCCTGCGTGCCGACGCCGGCATCGGTGAGCGGGCGGATCATCTGCGCCGTCCAGCGGATCGCGTCCGGGCGGGCAGCCTCTAGCGCCGCATGCGGGGGCATGGCGTCGTGCATCTCTTCCTCCCTTGCCGGGTCGTCATCGGCAATGCCGTTCCTCACGCGACCCGTAGACCGTTATACGTAAATCGTTCTACACGACGAAGTCAAGCCGGCATGCCAGTTCCGCGTCGCGCGCCGCCCTGCTAGGAGAGCGATCCTGGAGGAACGAGATGGCACCGAGAAAACCGAGCGCGCGCGTGACGATCCGGACCGTGGCCGCCGATGCCGGAGTCTCGGTCGCGGCGGTCTCCAAGGTGCTGCGCAACGCCTATGGCGTCAGCGAGGCGCTGCGTGCCAAGGTGCAGGAGTCCATTACCCGTCTCGGCTACCGGCCGCATGCGGCGGCGCGCGGCATGCGCGGGCAGAGCTATACGCTCGGCGTCATCCTGCCCGATCTCACCAATCCCTTCTTCGCCGACATCATGGCCGGCATCGACGCGGCGCTGGAGCGCACGGAATACCAGCCGCTGCTCGGCGTCGGGCAGTCATCTCCGGCTGTCGAGCTCGAACTCGTCGATGCGATGCTCGACCGGCAGATGGACGGACTGATCCTGCTCGGGCCGCGGATGACCATCGACCGCATCGCGGCGATCGCCGAGCGCGCGCCGACCGTTGTCATGGCGCATCATCCCGTCGGCCCGACCCGCTTCGATACGGTCAATGACGACGACCAGCTCGGCGCCCGGCTGATCGTCCAGCACCTCGCCGGCATGGGCTATCGCTCGATCGTCTATTTCAGCCAGGACCTGCAGTTCAACGAAAGCCAGGTCACCTATCACCGCGAGATCGGTTATCGCGCCGCGATGACCGAGGCCGGACTCGGGCGCTACATCTCGGTGGTGATGGCGGAGCAGGCGCCGCGCGAGGTCCGCACCATGGTGCGCCAGCTCCTGCAGGGCCGGCCGCGGCCGGAGGCGATCTTCTGCTGGACGGACTTCATCGCCTTCGAGGCGCTGTCGGTGGCGCGCGAGCTCGGCCTGTCGGTCCCGGACGATGTCGCCATCGTCGGCTATGACAACACCCGCTATTGCGACCTCGCGCAAAACGCGCTCACCTCGATCGACCAGTCCGGCCAGCTTCTCGGCCTCCAGGCGGCGCGGCTCCTCGTCGAACGCATCAAGGGCCGCGAAGAAGCCGAGCATCTCGTGATCACGCCGCGCCTTGTCGTCCGCGCCAGCACGGTGCGCCGGAACGCCGTTTCGACCGGCAACTAGGCCAAATCGGTACCAATGGGCTCAAAAAAGTACAGGTTCGCGGGCAATTGATCGTGGCCGCGACGATGGCCCGCTCCTAGACTTCGCGCCTTGTCCCGATAAAGCCGCGGAGGAGCGGCCGGGAGGGGGAGCAATGACGAGACTGGACAGGACGATGACGGCCGTGGTCTGCCACGGTCCCCGCGATTATCGCGTCGAGCGCGTCGGCATGCCCGAGGCGGGCCCGCGCGAGATCGTGGTCAAGGTCGATGCCTGCGGCATCTGTGCCGGCGACTGCAAATGCTGGGCGGGCGCGCCGATGTTCTGGGGCGGCGACACGCCCTATGTGAAGCCGCCGGTCATTCCCGGCCACGAATTCTTCGGCACCGTCGAGGAACTCGGCGAGGGCGCCGGCGAGTTTCACGGCGTCGCGATCGGCGACCGGGTCATCGCCGAGCAGATCGTGCCTTGCGATCGCTGCCGCTTCTGCCGCTCCGGGCAGTACTGGATGTGCGAAGTGCACAACATCTTCGGCTTCCAGCGCCAGGTCGCCGATGGCGGCATCGCCGAATACATGCTCTATCCGGCCACCTCGCGCGTCCACAAGATCCCGGCCGAGATGCCGCTCGAGGATGCGGCGATCATCGAGCCGCTGTCGTGCGCGATCCATACCGTCAATCGCGGCGACATCCAGCTCGACGATGTCGTGGTCATCGCCGGCGCCGGTCCCCTCGGCCTCCTGATGACGCAAGTGGCGCGGCTCAAGACGCCGAAGAAGCTCATCGTCATCGATATGGTCGACGAGCGCCTCGCGCTGGCGCGCCGTTACGGCGCCGAAGTGACGATCAATCCCGGCCGCGAGGATGCGGAGGCGATCGTGCGCTCGCTGACCGACGGCTATGGCTGCGACGTCTATATCGAGAATACCGGCCATCCCTCGGGCGTCACGCAGGGGCTGAAGATCATCCGCAAGCTCGGCCGCTTCGTCGAGTTCTCGGTGTTCGGCTCGGAGACGACCGCCGACTGGTCCATCATCGGCGACCGCAAGGAACTCGACATCCGCGGCGCCCATCTCGGACCCTATTGCTATCCGATCGCGATCGACCTCCTCTCGCGCGGCCTCGTCACCTCGGAGGGCGTCGTCACGCATTCCTATGCGCTGGAAGATTGGGACGAGGCGCTCAAGATGGCGATCTCGCTCGATTCCATCAAAGTGCTGATGCGTCCGGGCTACCGGGCCAATCGATGAGCGGCCGCTACGACTACATCATCGCGGGTGGGGGCTCGGCGGCCTGCGTCGCCGCCATGCGCCTCGTCCGCGATCATGGCTTCCGCGTGCTGATCGTCGAGCGCGGGCCGGAAAAGACGGCGCGTGTCATGCGCATGCCGGCCGGCTACATGAAATATCTCGGCCGCGACGACTATCGGGAGATGCACACGACGGTGGCGCAGCCGCGGCTCGGTGGCCGCGCGCCGATCGTGCCGCAGGCGAAGGCGCTCGGCGGCGGCAGCGCGGTCAACGCCATGGTCTATATGCGCGGCCAGCGCGAGGATTATGACGGCTGGGACGCGCTGATGGGCGGCGGCTCCGGCTGGTCCTATGCCGACCTCCTGCCGCATTTCCGCGCGCTGGAGCGCAATTCCAAGTTCAACGACGCCTATCACGGCATATCGGGCGGGCTGCATGTCTCCGACCCGGGCAGCCTCTGCGACACGACGCAGGACTATATCCTGACGGCCCAGGGCGCCGGCATTCCCTACAATCCCGACTTCAACGGCGCCCGCCAGTCCGGCGTCGGCGTCATGCAGCACACGATGGGCCTCATCAACGGCCGCATGGAGCGCTGCGACGCCGTCACGGCCTTCCTGGAGCCGCTCAGGAACGACCCTCGCCTCACCATCGTCACCGAAGCGCGCGTCGACCGCATCACGATCGAGAACGGCCGCGCGACCGGCATCGTCTGGCGCACGCCGACGGGTGAAGGCTCGGCGACTGCCGAACGCGAGGTGCTCGTCGCCGCCGGCACCTACAATACCGCCAAGCTGCTGATGCTCTCCGGCATCGGTCCCGCGGCGCATCTGAAGGAATTCGGCCTGCCGGTCGTGGCCGATCTTCCCGTCGGCGCGATGCTGCAGGACCATCACGAGGTCCCGGTCATCGCCACGACGCGCGGGCCGAGCGGCTATTTCGGCCAGGACCGCGGCTGGAACATGATCCGCAACGGGCTGCAATATCTGCTCTTCAACACCGGCCCGGTCACGACGACGGGCATCGAATCCTGCCTGTTCTACGATCCGGACGGCGGCGAGCGGCCGACCATCCAGCTCTATTGCGCGCCGATCGTCTATCTCGACCGCGACGTGTCGAGCGCCGAGCCGACCTATGGCGTGACGCTGACCTCCTGCCTGCTGCGCCCGAAGGCGCGCGGCAGCGTCCGCCTGCGCTCGGCGGATCCGGCCGCGATGCCGCTGGTCGACGCCAATTTCTTCGGCGATCCGGAGGATCTCCGCCTCACCATCGCCTCGCTGCGCTTCGCGCGGACGCTGCTCGCGACCGAACCGCTCGCCGCCAAGATCGGCACGGAACTCCTGCCCGGCGCCGCGCTGGAGGACGACGAGGCGCTCGCCGCCTATTGCGGCAAGACGGTCAAGACCAACTATCACCCGATCGGAACGGCCCGCATGGGCGCCGAGGGCGACGGCGCGGCGGTGCTCGACACGCGATTGAGGGTTCGCGGCGTCGCTGGCCTCCGTGTCATCGACTGTTCAGCCATGCCGGCGATCCCGTCGGGCAATACCAATGCGCCGGTCATGGCGCTGGCGAGCCGCGCGGTGGACCTCATCGCCGCCGACGCGGCCGTCGCCAGCGCGGCCTGATGCCGAAGACGTGAGGATGGTGTAGGTTCGACTTGCTGCAGACGTGAATTCGGGAGTTCTGAAGGCCGACGATTCCGGCGCAGACCGGGACGCGGTGAGGAGGAGACCAGCGCGGGCTTGCCGGGACGAAGGTCGCGGTCCGGCCGGTGCTTGCCAGGGGAAGGATGACCATGGGCTTCGAGCGCAGAATCGTTCCTGATTTTGAAGTCATCGTGTGCGCGCCGGAGGAATCGTTCCGCTGGAACGTGCACGATTATCCGCACCATCTCGCCAAGTGGCACTATCACCCGGAGTTCGAGCTGCATCTCATCCAGGCGAGCGCCGGCGAGATGATGATCGGCGACTATGTCGGCGCCTTCGAAGCCGGCAGCCTCGTTCTGACCGGCTCCGGCGTTCCGCATAACTGGGTGAGCCGCATCCAGCCCGGCGAGCGCGTGCCGAACCGCGACATGCTGATCCAGTTCAGCCCCGACTTCGCGGAGAAGGTCGCCGGGCTCTGCCCGGAATTCGACGCCGTCGGCGAACTTTTCGAGGATGCGAAGCGCGGCATCGAGTTCTCGGGCGCCACTGCCGAGGCAGGCCGGCGGCTGCTGCGCTCGATCGGAGCCGCGCGCGGCGCGCAGCGGCTCCTGATGTTCCTCGAACTGATGACGGTGCTGGCCCGCAATCCCGCCGAGCGGCGCACGCTCTCGCGCGCTGCGCCATCGCCCGGTCAGCAGACGCGCTCGTCGGAAAAGATCGAGACGGCCATCAGTTATATCCTGGAGCATTCCGCGCAGCCGATCCGCCTCACCCAGCTCTCGGCGCTCTGCGGCATGGAGGCGACGGCCTTCTCGCGCTTCTTCAAGAAGCAGACCGGCCATACCTTCGCACGCTACGTGAACTGCATGCGCGTGCATGCGGCGTGCAACCTGCTCGCCAATTCCGACATGCCGATCACCGATATCTGCTTCGAGGTCGGCTTCAACAACATCGCCAATTTCAACCGGCAATTCGTCAAGATCTGCGGCCGTTCCCCCTCCGCCTATCGTCGCGACGCCCGCCGGATCGGCACGACGACCCGCGTCGAGGTGCTGGCCGAGGCGCGCCTTTGACGCGCGCTTCGCTTTGTCGATGACGCGATCAAATTTGTACAGGAGAGACCTTAAATCCGCGTAGTGAGACGGCAAGCCGTCTTCTAGAGTCTTCATAGAGCGTTCGGGTATCGGCAAAGGCCAGGGCTTGGAGGAAGTCAAGCCGTTCGCTCTATGCTCAACTGGGGAATGTCCCCGATCATCGGGGATCCGGCACTGCATCATCCGCTTTTGCTTCGGAGGGCGAAGATATCGCCGCTCCGTCGACCGTCGGATTCTGCCCGCGCCGCCCCGCGACATTCTATGGGAGGCAAGAGGAATGTCAGGACTGAAACGCATGATGTTCGGCGCCGCTGTCGCCGGACTCCTGGTCGGCGCCGGCGAGGCGCGGGCCGACTTCTGGTCGGATGCGGCCAAGGGTCTCGAAGGCACGACCATCCACGGCGTGTCGGAGAGCACCCCGCCGTCCAACTACGTCAAGGACGTGCTGGCGCCGGAATTCACCAAGAAGACCGGCATCAAGGTCGAGTTCGAGGCGACGTCCTGGGACCAGATGTACGACAAGGCGATCAAGGACATGGAGGCCAATACCGGCATCTATGACTTCGTCTATATCGAGCAGGACATCGTCTATTCCTACCTCGCCCGCAACTTCCTGGTCGACATCACCAAGTCGCTGGCCGAGAAGCCGAACCTGAAGTCGCCCGATTTCGACCCGGCGATGTTCACCACCTTCGTGAATTACTTCAAGAACGAAGGCGGCGACATCTTCGGCGTGCCGATGGAAGCCTTCATCAAGGTCTATCTCTATCGCAAGGACCTGTTCGAGGACGCCAAGGTCAAGGACGCCTTCAAGGCCAAGTACGGCTATGACCTCGCCCCGGCGAAGACGCACCAGCAGTACAAGGACATCGCCGACTTCTTCACGGCGTGGGGCAAGGACAATGGCGGCGAGTTCTGGGGCTCGACGGTCCAGGCGCATACCGGCCATCCGGCGTCCTGGTACGAGTTCTTCGAAAGCGTCGCGCCGACCTTCGGCGTCTACAACTGGGGCATCGACCCCTCGAAGAATTATGCCGCCTCGGTCGCCAATGGCGGCACGATGAACAGCCCCGAATCCAAGAAGGCGCTGGAGTGGTGGCTGAGCCTGCTGCCCGACGCTCCGCCGGAGTCGACGGCTTCCACCTGGGACGAAGTCGCGGCGACCTTCGCCGCCGGCCGCACCGCCCAGGGTCTCGTCTATGGCGAGAACGCCGCCTGGATCGCCACCAACGACACCAAGTCGAAGGTCGTGGGCAAGGTCGGCGTGGCGCTGCCGCCGCTGGAGCCGGGTGTGCTCGAGGCGGCCGAGTCCGGCAAGGGCTACATCGGCTACTATGACGGCGGCGCCTTCGGCATCCCGCATTCCTCGAAGAACAAGGACGCAGCACTCCTCTTCCTCGAGTTCATCGCGCAGCCTTCGGTCCAGGCCGACTGGGCGGTGGCGGGATCGCGCATCACGCATCAGGCGACCTATGACGATCCGAAGGTCGTGGCGCAGGATGCCAAGACGGACGGCTACTACTCGCTGATGAAGAATGACGGCCGTCTCTTCGCCGGCGCCCCGCCCTATCCGTTCCACGCCCAGGTCCGCGAAGCGACCGCCCCGTTCTTCTACCAGGCGATCACGGGCGAGCTCTCCGCATCCGACGCGCTGGACCAGATGGCCGCGGCCGCCGAGCAGGAACTGACCAAGCTCGGCTATCGCAAGTAACGAGCGACGCGGTCGGCGCGGTCCCTTCGGGGATCGCGCCACCCGGCGCGGGCCGCTCCCTGTCGGCCCGCGCAGACTTCAAGGCAGGCCGTCCCCGGAGATCGAGCCCATGCGCCCCCAATCCGTCGGCTGGCTGTTCCTGGCGCCGACTCTGTTCATTCTCTTCGTGTTCGGCGTGCTGCCGTTCATCTATGTGCTGGTCGTCGGCTTCTTCGACTGGAACTCGTTCGCCGCCGATCCGACGCCGCGCTTCTCGGGCGTCAACAACTACCGCGAACTGGTCTTCGACAGCGGCTATCTGATGTCGCTCTGGAACACGCTGCGCTTCGGCGTCTTCGCGGTGGTGAGCGAGATCATCCTCGGCTATGCGCTCGCCCAGCTCTTCATGCGCAATTTCCCGCTCAAGGGTTTCTTCCGCACCATCCACACACTGCCGCTGATGATCGCCCCGGTCGCGGTCGGCGCCACCTGGCGGCTGATGACGGTGCCGGGCCTCGGACCCATCCCCTATTATCTCGACAAGTGGTTCGGCATCGATTTCCTGATCAGCCGCTATCCGCAGCAGGCCTTCTTCACCACCGTCGTGATGGATGTCTGGCACTGGACGCCGCTCGTCACGCTGACGCTGCTCGCCGCGCTCTCCTCGATGCCCAAGGAACCCTTCGAGCAGGCGCAGATCGACGGCGCCAACCGCTTCCAGACCTTCTGGTATGTGACGCTGCCGATGCTGAAGCCGGCCATCCTCTCGGCCGTGTTCATCCGCCTCATGGACGCGATGCGCACCGTCGACGAGGTCTGGATGCTGACCGGCGGCGGACCCGGCGCGGCCACCCGCTATGTCGGCCTCTATATCTGGCGCGTCGTCTTCCCGAAGACCGATTACGGCTACGGCTCGGCGATGTCGCTGATCACCCTCTATCTCACCATCGTGCTGTGCTGGCTGCTCTATGCCGGCCTCGTCGCCCGCCGCGACCTGAGGAGGACCGAATGAAGCGCGACCGTCCCGCCCTTTCGCTGGCGTTCTGGGTGTTCTCGAGCCTGATCACCCTCTTCCCGATTTACTGGATGTTCGTCGTCTCGGCGAAGAGCCGTGTCGAGCTGTTCGGCGCGCCGAGCTTCATCATCAAGAGCTTCTTCGCGGAGAACTACTGGGCGACGATCACCAACACGACCTATCAGGGCTTCATGTTCAATTCGATCGTCATCGCGACGTCGAATGCCCTCCTGGTCACGACGCTGGCGCTCTTTGCCACCTATGCGCTGTCGCGCTATCCGCTGGTCGGCAAGGAGAACGTCTTCTTCTGGACGATCACCAACCGCATGGCGCCGCCGGCCGCCTTCCTGCTGCCGCTCTTCCTGCTCTACACGCAGGTCTTCGTGGTCGGCGACTGGAAGATGTTCGACACCCGGATCGGCCTTATCCTGCTCTATTGCGTCTTCAACCTGCCCTTCGCCATCTGGACGATGCGCGGCGTGATCGACGCCATCCCGCACGAGCTCGACGAGGCGGCCTATGTCGACGGCGCCAAGACCTGGCAGGTGCTGTTCCATGTCATCACGCCGCTGGCGCGGCCGGGCCTCGCGGTCACCGCGATCCTGACCTGGGTCTTCGCCTGGAACGAATATCTCTTCGCCGCGACCCTGACCTCGGTGCATGCCCGCACCATCACAACGGGCC
Organism: Kaistia sp.; assembly: GCA_963966455.1. Taxonomy (GTDB): domain Bacteria; phylum Pseudomonadota; class Alphaproteobacteria; order Rhizobiales; family Kaistiaceae; genus Kaistia; species Kaistia cartagenensis. The sequence goes on from CAWZZK010000156.1 coordinate 14,181, forward strand.
TCGCCGAATTCGTCACCGTGACCGGCACCAACTGGGGCCAGATGGCGGCGACTGCCATGCTCACGCTGATCCCGGCCGTGCTGTTCCTCGCGCTGGTGCAGAAGCACATCGTCGCCGGCCTCACCTTCGGCGCCGTCAAGGGTTGAGCGGGAAGGAGAGAACATCATGAGCGATCTGCCGCCCGCCGCCGCCGCGAAGAAGCCGCAAGGCTTCCTGCCGATCCATACCAACGCGTTCGATCGCGTCTTCATCGCGGTCGTCGTGTTTGTCGCAATCCATCTGTTCTGGATGCGCTTTGTCGAACAGGACCTTTCGCTGTATGTCGCGACGGTGATCTCCGTGATCGTCGGAGCCTTCATCATCGCCCGCGGCTGACCGATCCCGGCCGCCGCGGCCCATCCTCGACGCAACCCCTCGCGGCCGCGCGCCAGGCGCCGTCCGCCCCGAAGCTGGAGTGACGACCTTGCAGGCGCTCGTTCTGGAAGAGAAGAACCGTCTTTCGCTGCGCGACTTCCCGATCGAGGAGACGCTGGGCCCGCGCGATGTGCGCATCCGCCTCAAGACGGTCGGCATCTGCGGCAGCGACGTTCACTACTACACCCACGGCGCCATCGGCCCGTTCGTGGTGCGCGAGCCGATGATCCTCGGACATGAGGCCTCGGGCATCATCGAGGAAGTCGGCAGCGCCGTCACCGAGCTTGCCGTCGGCGACCGTGTCTGCATGGAGCCGGGCCTGCCCGATCCCGCCTCGCGCGCCACCCGTCTCGGCCTCTACAATCTCGATCCTGCCGTGCGCTTCTGGGCGACGCCGCCGATCCATGGCGTGCTGCGGCCGAGCGTCGTCCACCCCGCCGACTTCACGTTCAAGCTGCCCGATAACGTCTCCTATGCGGCCGGCGCGATGGTCGAGCCGCTCGCCGTCGGCGTCCATGGCGCGACCAAGGCGCGCGTGAAGCCCGGCGACATCGCGGTCGTGATCGGCGCCGGTCCGATCGGCCTCGTCACCGTGCTCGCGGCCCTCGCGGCGGGCTGCGCGCGCGTCATCGTCAGCGATGTCGACGACACGAAGCTCGCCATCGCCAGGAAGCTCGGCGCGGTCGATGCCGTGAACGTCGCCAAGCAGTCGCTGGTCGATTTCGTCCGCGGCGAGACCGCCGGCTGGGGCGCCGACATCGTCTTCGAGTGCTCGGGCAACACCCGTGCCGCGGCCGGCGTCTTCGAGCCGCTGGCGCCGGGCGGCACCGTCGTCTTCATCGGCATCCCGCTCGATCCGGTCCCCTATGACGTCGCCGCAGGCCAGATCAAGGAAGCGCGCGTCGAGCATGTCTTCCGCTATGCCCACGTCTATCCGCGCTGCGTCGCCATGCTCGCCTCGGGCGCGATCGACGTCTCGCCGCTGATCACCCGCACCTTCCCCTTCGCGGAGAGCGTCGAGGCGTTCGAATATGCCGCGCAATCGCCGGCGGGCGAGGTCAAGATCCAGATCGAGATGCCGGACTGACATCGGCCGGTAGATCGGCGGTCGCCTGGGAGGGGCGGATGTATCTGGAAAAGCTGAGGCTCGACGGCCGCGTCGCCGTCGTGACGGGCGCGGCGCGGGGCATCGGCCTCGCGATCACGGAAGCCCTGTCAGAGGCTGGCGCGCATGTCGTGATCGCGGATCTCGATCCGGAAGCCGGCGCCGCGGCGCTGGTGGCGTTGCGCAGCAAGGGCGTCGAGGCCGAATTTGCCGGCCTCGATGTGACGC